>CAJQQY010000441.1 GCA_905480595.1 uncultured Saprospiraceae bacterium
ATGTCGAGTGTGGATTCCACTTTGAACTCTGCTTCAACTTTAGTAGTCGTAGATTTTGTGAAACCGAACAATCCGAATTTGTCAGATAAAGATATCGTGAAATATGGGCGAATTACAACAGTTGTTTTAATGTTGATTGCAGCTTTTTGGGCACCAAATATTCAGCATTTTCAAGGACTCTGGAGTTATTTACAAAAAATGTTTTCCATTCTCGTTCCACCAATTGCAGTTATTTTCTTAGTTGGAGTTTTTTACAAAAGAGGAAATGGAGATGGTTCATTTTGGACTTTGGTTATTGGGACCTTATTAGGTGCGGTACTTTTTTTAGTAACAGATACAGCACCTTGGGAAGCAATGATGGGAGAGGGGGCTGAAAAATTATTGAACCTTCATTACACCACGAATGTAGGAATTATGACAGCTTTGAGTGCTGTAATTTTTGTAGTCATAAGTAACATGACACCTGCTCCTGATCCGAAGGATATTGAAATGTTGACCTTCCGCAGAGAGTTACTTAATGATGGAATGGAAGGGTTACCTTGGTACAAAGATTATAGATTTTATATGGTCATATTAGTATTGTTGATGACGGTCATTATGATTTACTTCTGGTAAGCGTTTGAATAAATAAAAAAATGAGAGGGTCATCTAGAGTTATTTTAGATGATCTTTTTATTATTTTTATAATGAAAAGATAAATATGGAGAATAATATTTTAGATGAGATTGTAAAAGAAAAAGAAATACCAAAGTTTGCAATAAAGTCTCATGATTATTTTTGGTATTCTAGCATTTGTTATACAATTGTGCCTATAATATTTGAATCTTTAATTAGATCTAATTTAGTTGAAATTGATTTTCTTTCCAGTTGGGGAGCCTTATTCTTTTCTTGTAGTTTAATTTTTGGAATAGTTGGATTAGTATATAATTTTTATGGGATTTTGTATAGTATCAAGAGCATAAATGAAAAAGAAACCTTTACATGGAAAATAATAATTGGTGGATTAGGAAATGCAATTTTAATTCTCATTTTAGCTCTATTTATAATTATTCAAGCCTATATTTGGGTAAATAAATAAATTAATACTTCCAATACTTCTTGCATCCTTAAAGAAAATAAGTTGATGAAAAATGAAATACTAGATGAAATAGAAAAGGAACCGACACCACCAAAGCATGCATTAGAATCCTACGATCAATTTTTGAACTCCATTAGAAGCTATGCAGCTATCTTCCTAATCTCCTTAGCGTTTGTGTTATTAGGAAAAGGAAGAGTTCATCCTAACTTTTACTTTGCAGTATTTATAATTTTTGGAGTACTTGGCTTCAGTTTTAATTTGCGTGGAATGTCAAGTTATTTAACGAGTAGGAAAAATCAAGAGACTTTTACTTGGAAACTTTTGGTTGGAGGAATTGGAAATTTATTATTATTTCTAGCTTCGATTTGGGTTTTATTTTTATCCAGAATATTTGATAGCTATGGTTGTTTTTAGACAAAAAATCAATCCTTCCGATACTTCTTCTGCATCCCATATAGGAAATTTCTCAAAAACTGATCCTTGCAAAACCGAAATTGACTTTGCGTAGGCTTTCGAAAAAACGCATTAATCTCATGTTTACTAATTCTCATATCCACTAGATCAAAAATCTCCACCATTTCATCATCACGAAGATTTAAGGCAATTTTTAATTTTCTCAAAATCAAATTATTATTCAACGTTTTTTCTGGTGCTGGTTGTGGTCCCTCTCTTTTTCCTCTTTTTAAATTAATAAAACCATTGAGAAATCTAGCCAAATCCTTATCATAAATTCCTTTAAAATCAGGATCGTCATCTCTTTTTAACCATTCACTAATTTGTGCTCGAGTCACTTCCACATCTGCCAAGGCAAATATTTCAATCATTTTATCATCATTAAAATCAAAAGTGTAGCGAACTCGTCGGATGACATCGTTATTATTCATAATTTTTAATTTTCTTTTTGCAAAAGTAACATTTGGAATTTGATTTAGGAACTGTTCTCTAGGTAGTTATAAAACTTAATGATAAATTTGCCAAAAATAAAACCTAACCAATGTTCAACTACGGAAAAGATACCTTAACCATAGGCAAAGCCTTGCAAATTCTTCGTGGAGAATTGCATGCAGCTATTAATGCTTCCACTCGAAAGAAAATCCAAAAATGTTACGATGAAGTAAATATTATTGCTCAAAATGATGCAGCAGTCTATGGCATTAATACTGGATTTGGACCATTGTGCAATACTAAAATTTCAAAAGACGAGACAAAGCAACTACAACGAAATATTTTACTCAGTCATAGTGTCGGAGTAGGGGAGCCAATTGATAAAGATATTTCAAAATTAATGATGATTTTGAAAGTTCATGCTTTGTCGCAAGGTTTTTCAGGGATTGCACTAGAAGTATTAGATCGAATTAATTTTTTGATTGAAAATGATATTGTCCCTGTTGTTCCTGAGCAAGGTTCAGTTGGAGCTTCAGGAGATTTAGCTCCTTTGTCACACTTGTTTTTACCTTTGATTGGCGAAGGAAAAGTTTTTTATAACAATAAAATTACAAACACTTCAAATGTTTATAAAAAACTGAAAGTCAAAGCATTAGAACTTGGACCAAAAGCAGGATTAGCATTAATCAATGGAACCCAATTTATTGCAGCCCATGCAGTAATGGTGGTTGAAAAATTACACACTTGTTTGGCACATGCAGATATAATTGCTGCTTTGATGATCGAAGGATTGAAAGGTTCAACTTCTCCATTTTTGCAAGAATTACATGCAATTAGACCTTACAAAGGAAATATCCATGTGGCAAAAAGAGTACATCATTATTTAAAAGGATCGCAAATTTTAAAATCTCATGAAGATTGTGATCGAGTGCAAGATCCATATTCACTTCGTTGTGTTCCACAAGTGCATGGCGCTTCGAGAAATGCTTGGTTACATTTAAAAGAATGTGTGGAAACAGAAATTAATTCTGTAACTGATAATCCAGTAGTTTTTTCAAAAGACTTTACCATAAGCGGTGGAAATTTCCATGGCCAACCTTTAGCCTTACCTTTAGATTATGCTTGTTTGGCTGCATCCGAATTGGGGAGTATTTCAGATCGCCGATCTTATCTTTCTTTGGAAGGAAAGTATGGAGGAGTTCCTAAATTATTGATGCAAGATACGGGAGTCAATTCTGGTTTTATGATTTTACAATATACAGGTGCAGCATTGGCAAGTGAGAATAAAGGACTTTGTTTCCCTGCAAGTGCTGATAGTATTCCAACATCTTTAGGTCAAGAGGATCATGTAAGTATGGGATCTATCGGAGGAAGGAAAGCATTAAAAGTTTGTAATAATGTAGTGAATATTTTGGCCATTGAAATGTTGTGTGCAGCACAAGCTATTGATTTTCAGAGGCCTTTGAAGTCAAGCAAAATTTTAGAAAAAGTCCATACAGAGATTCGTGAAAATATTACTCATGCAAAAGAAGACCGGATTTTTTCAACAGACATTTTGAAAGCTGCAAAATTAATAGAAAGTAAAGAACTTATATCGATCACTCAAAAAGCGAGTCATTCAGCTAAAAGTGAATTTGAAAATATTTTTGAAACATATTGAAAATGGAACTTCACTTAAATTCATTTGTTGAATGTTAAGTAAATTCTTAAAAAAGATAAAATGATAGATACTAATATAGATTTCCAAAATCAAATCAAACTTGGAATTCCAACTGAGTTACCACCTGCAAAACCATTCCCTCGAAATTCAAATAGCGCTCCCAAACGGAAAGATATTTTGTCAAAAGATGAAAAAAAATTAGCCATAAAAAATGCGTTAAGATATTTTCCAAGAGAATGGCATTTAACCTTAGCTCCTGAATTTGCTGGCGAGCTAAATGATTATGGACGAATTTATATGTACCGTTTTCAACCTGAATACAAAATGTATGCTCGACCAATCTCAGAGTATCCAGCCAAGTCTCAACAGGCAGCTTCCATCATGTTGATGATTCAAAATAATCTAGATCCGAATGTTGCGCAGCATCCAAATGAGTTGATTACTTATGGAGGAAATGGTGCTGTTTTTCAAAATTGGGGACAGTATATTTTGACGATGCAATACTTGTCAGAGATGACAGATGAGCAAACCTTGCATATGTATTCTGGTCATCCGATGGGACTTTTCCCTTCTTCTAAAGATGCTCCAAGGGTTGTCGTCACCAACGGAATGATGATTCCAAATTATTCAAAACCTGATGATTGGGAAAAATACAA
>CAJQQY010000442.1 GCA_905480595.1 uncultured Saprospiraceae bacterium
ATGCTCACTCCAAAATTAAAAATCACAAAAAGTAAAACACAGATCACACTAAATATCAAAAACTCTTTCTTCTCTTTTCTCTGCTTAATAAATACTCCGGTAAAGTGCGCCAAAACTGGAATCGAAATCGCCAAGGAGCTCGCCATGATAATGGTGATAAAAAATGCTTCTCCAAATTTTTGGAAAATCTGCATGTTCAAAGGCACCTCCGCCAAACCAATTCCAATCAATAATAACACATAAAGAATCGTAGATTTGAAATGGATAATCGGAGCCATTCTTCCTGTTCTTTCTTGCACATCCTCGAGTTCAGATTTGGCCGCTAAATAATCTCGTTTAATGACTTTTTCATAATTGTCTATTTCTAGTTTTTGAATGTCAAAGTCTTGTTGGATAAATTTATCATCCTCCATTTTCTTTTGGTCAATCAATTGTTTTTCACTTGCAATCAATTCACTTTGGTTATTATTCAAGTCTTCAATTTTATCTGATTGAGTTTTATATTCTATGTGCGGACCATCGAGGTAAGGTTTCCCTTTCTTCCATAATTCAGCAATGAATTTTTGGTATTCATGTTTAAGCATTCCTTCGTGAGGACTCACCTGTGAGTCTTCAATTTGAGGTAAATCGAGTGAACCATCTTGGGTTCCCATTTTCTCAGCTTGCTTCAACATTCGCTCATGATGCTCATCAACTTTGTTTTTTTGCTGAGAAATTAATCCCAAAACGGAATCCATAATTGCGTCGAAATTTAATTTTCCGTTTTTCATTTTTTAATATTTAAAAGATTTGTAAATGTATTAGCGCCAGCGTTATGTCTATTCTGGCAATTTTATTTTTGGGCAATTCTCTCCTACTCAAAGTAGTACTCTTTGATTTTGGAAAACTCGCCGACTTATTTTTTTTGTAAAAACGAAACTATAGTCTCGTTTAGGTTTGAATTATTTTTTGTTTGTTATTAAACTTGTAATTATACTGTTATTGAATACCACAATGTTAAAGTTTTTAACAGATCAAATCTTCTTTCTTCGATTTGACAAGAAGAAATCTCGACAAATGGAAAGGATTTTATATTTAAATACAAATCAGGTTTGTATTTAAATATGAGGTCTAATAAAAAATGTTGTAGGATTGTTACCTCCTACAACATTCGTAAATAATTGATTATCAAACACTTAAGTAACACCCAATTATTATTTTTACACCTAAACATATTTATTTAAACATCCTCATTCTGACTACTATTTCACAAAGTATTTCACTTCAACTCTCCCTTCCCTTCCCTCAAGATCTCAAAATCATCTGTCGTACAATCCACCACCGTACTTGGTTCATCATTCCCTTCTCCACCATCTATAACAATATCTACACGTTTTTGGAAATCGTCATGAAGTAAAGATGGATTCACAACAAAATCTTCGGCATCATCATCTGTTTTCAAAGAAATAGAAAGTATCGGCCTACCTAATTCTTCCAAAATTGACAACGCAATTGGATTATTTGGAACACGCACTCCAATTGTTTTTCTTTTATTTTTAAAATGTCGAGGTACTTCCTTATTGGCTTTTAGGATAAATGTAAATGCACCTGGTACATTATCTTTCAATAATCTAAATAGTTGATTATCGATCTGATATACATATTTTGATAGTTGCTGAATATCTTTACAAATAAATGTCAAATTCGCTTTTGCTGGATCAATTCCTCTAATCTGACAAATTCGTGCAACTGCCTTTTGATTATAAATATCACAACCTAGACCGTAAACAGAATCTGTTGGATAAATAACAACACCACCTTTTTCTAATGACTTAACTACTTGAGTTATCTTTCTTGCGTCAGGATTTTTTGGATTTATTTCTAATAACATTTTATATTTTTATTTCAAAAGTACTAAAAAAAATTACACCTCATCCTTTTCTCCTTTTTCTCTTTTCTTTTTATGAAAACAACTCTCTTTCTCCTTTTTAGGAGATGGAGCTGAAGATGAAATATAAAAAAATGCAAACCAAGTTTCCACTCAATTCGCATTTTTTACATTCTTAATTTTGTCGTTCCCCTTAAGGGGACAGGGGTCAGACTAATGCAGGTCCTGCATTTACAATCTCAGCAGACGCTTTATCAGAATACTGCTTGAAATTTTCAGTAAATAAATTCGCTAATTTATTAGCCGTTGTATCATACTCTTCTTCGTTTCTCCAAGTGTCTCTTGGATTCAAAACTGCATTCGGAACATCTGGACAAGTCTTAGGCATAGCCAATCCAAAAATTGGATGATTATGGAATTCAACTTTATTCAATTTTCCAGTCAATGCAGCTTTAATCATCGAACGGGTGTAAGACAATTCCATCCGAGCACCTTGTCCGTAACCGCCACCAGTCCAACCAGTATTGATTAACCAAACATTGATTTTTCCTTCACCTCTTCGACTTCCTTTTTTGACTTTTTCACCTAACATCTCAGCATACTTCGTTGGATGCAATGGTAAAAATGGAGCTCCAAAACATGCAGAGAAAGTGGCCAATGGCTCATTAATTCCATCTTCTGTTCCTGCAATCTTTGCCGTATAACCGCTAATAAAATGATACATTGCTTGCTCTGGTGTCAACTTGCTGATCGGAGGCAAAACGCCAAATGCATCACAAGTCAAAAAGAAAATATTTTCAGGCAAATCACCTCTAGATTTAAACATGATATTATCAATGTGAAAAATCGGGTAACTCACTCGTGTATTTTGAGTAATCGAAGTGTCTGCATAATTTACCGTACAACCATCTTCTTCAAAACCGATATTTTCCAACATCGCTCCAAATTTGATCGCTTTGTAAATTTGTGGTTCTTTGCTTGGAGAAAGATCAATCGTTTTCGCATAACATCCACCTTCGAAATTGAAAATAGATTCCTTCGACCAACCATGCTCATCATCACCGATCAATCTTCTTTCAGGATCGTTTGACAAAGTTGTTTTTCCAGTTCCAGACAATCCAAAAAATAAAGCTGTATCACCATTCGCACCTGTGTTGGCAGAACAATGCATCGGAAGAACACTATTTTCAGTAGGTAAAATAAAATTCAAAGCAGAGAAAATCCCCTTTTTGATTTCACCTGTATAAGCACTTCCTCCTACGATGATTTTCTTTTCAGTAAAATTGATAATAGAGAAATTCTCTTGACGAGTTTTATGTTCTTCCACATTTGCTAAAACGGAAGGAAAAGCATACACTTCCCAATCAGCTGTAAATGTTTCTAACTCAGTTTCTGTTGGTCGCAAAAACATGTTATAAACAAATAAGTTTTGCCATGGATACTCCGTAAAAACTCGAACGTTCAACTGGTAATTTGGATTAGCACAGGCTGCTGCATCACGCACATAAACCTCTTCGCATGATTCCATGTATGCCGTCATTTTTTCATATAAGGCATCAAAAGAGGATTTCGCAATCGGGATATTAATATCTCCCCAATCTACCGTGTGTTCAGTTATTGCATCTTCTACAATGAACCGATCTTTTGGCGAACGTCCAGTAAATTTTCCAGTATTAATTACAAGGGCTCCTGCGCTACTTAGTTTTCCTTGACCAAGTCTGATCGTTTTTTCAACTAATGCTGCAGGTTGAAGATTTTTTTTCTGATTTGAAGATTTCATAATAAAATTCTCGGGTTAAAAAGTTATTTTAAATTTCTACAGTTTTGTTTAGTGATGAATTATAAATGGAGGGTGATAAATAACCTAAGTTTAGCTTACTTAAGCTTGAAAAACTCATCACTTATCACTCATATCTCATCACTTTCTAAGTTTTGATTTCCTAAAATAAAAACAGTCATTTAACGAACTCCGTTACAGTTAAACTATTGATTATCAAGTGTTTATCGGCAAAGGATTGAAAATTCGTTAAATGACTTTTTCTATTATTTACAGTCTTTTAATTTAAATGGTCTACAAAGCTACGGCAAATTAATTAAAAGATATAATTATTAGTTGAGTCATTTCTTCCTACAAAATTTCTTTTTTTTTTGAAGAAACATATCGATATTAATCATAATTATAATGCATTGTTTAGATTTGTAAAAATTACGAACCATCAACAAAGCCAAATGATCTCTTGTTTTTTCTAAAAAATCAATAGACTTTATTCTAATCATTCAAACACTCTAAAAATATCACATATGAAACCTCTTTACGTTGCAGCAACCGGACAGCATGTAGGAAAAACTACCTCTACCCTTGGACTTGTCACTAATATTGTAGAACATGGTTACAATGTAGGTTATTGCAAACCAGTCGGTCAACAACACCTTTATGTAGAAGGTCAAATGATAGATAAAGATGTGACTTTGTTTTCCCAAATCTTGAAATTCAAGATTGATGGCTCTTTGCACAGTCCAGTTGTCATGGCTCGGGGAGTAACTAAAAAATATATTGATGATCCTTCCCAATTTCGATTTCGAGAAAATATTATTCATGCTTCACAACAATTAAAAAAGCAGCATGATATGGTTGTATATGAAGGAACAGGTCACCCAGGAGTAGGAAGTGTTGCCGATGTTTCGAATGCAGATGTCGCAAAATTACTTAATGCTAATGTGCTGATGATTGTCGAAGGTGGTATCGGTAGTACTATTGATAAATTGACGATGAGTATTGCTCAATTTCAAAGATATGATATTCCAATAGTTGGAGTTATTGTCAACAAAGTGATTCCCGAAAAAATAAAAGATGTGGAATATTATGTTGGAAAAAAACTCAAAACTTTGGGTTTGGATTTAATGGGAGTTTTACCTTTCGATAAGCGGTTATCATTTCCGATGATGGAAACTGTCACCAACGCCATCAAGGGAACTGTTTTATTTAATGAAGATCAATTAGACAATCGAGTCGAGGATATCGTGGCGGGTTCTTTGGTTGCAATTAATGAGTTTAACAATTTTAAAAATATTTTGCTCGTCGTTAGTTCTAAAAGATTGGATGAAGCTATTGAAAAAGTGAAATTGATTTCTAGCTTGAAGAATTTGTCAAAGACCCCAATTTCTGGAGTCATCATCACAGGCGATGGTCGTCATACAACTGGTACAAATGTTTCGGAAACATTTAGAAAATATATTGAAGAACATAGTATCCCTGTTATTGCAACTGATTTGGATACTTACGGTTCGGTGGTGAAGATTAGTAGAATCGAAGTGAAAATAAATACTCGGACTCCATGGAAGACACAACGAGCGATTGAGTTGATTCGAGAGAATGTGAATGTGGAGGCGATTTTAGAGAAATTGAAAGATTGATTTTTTGTGGTGATTTTTTTCATCTTCTTAATTGTTCTCCCATGGCACAACTCAAATTAATAAATCATGAAAAACATAACACTTACATTTTTTCTCAGCCTATTATTTTTATTCATATTAGCTTCATGCAATTCAACAAAAAACACTAGCTTATCAGACAATTCTAAATACAAAACCTCTTTTCAAATTTTCCAAAATGGAATATTCATTGATGGAGAATTAGATGAAGAACCTGAAGCTATTGCTGGCGAAAAAGAATTCCTCATCACCATGTATCGCAAAATGAATTATCCCGCTCAAGGAAGAGAAAGGGGAATTCAAGGAACAGTTTAGATAGAAGTGATTGTCGATAAAATGGGCAAATTACAAAATTCAAAAGTTGCAAAATCCCTTGGAAAAGATTTTGACAATGAAGCTTTAAAAGCAGTTCGCCGAGGATTTGAATTGCCTTTCAAACCTGCTAAGCAAAATGGAAAACCTGTTAAAGTTAAATATGAAATCCCTGTAAGATTTAAACTCCATGGCTAAAAAAACAATCTACCTACTACTTATTTTTATTTTTTCTACCTGTAATTTTTCAAAAGATACAAGTGGATTAAAATCAAATAAAAACCATCCTGTTTTCCGCGAAACAGATGACTTTGGAATTCGAGTAAAACCAATTTTGAATCGAGAGTATTTGATTTTTCTGAGTTGGTATATTTCGGTTTATGGCGAAAGTTACCCTGAAAAGGTAATTAGTATTTTACCAAAAAATTCATTCAATTCAAACTTTGGTTCAGGTTTTGAAATTGGAGAAAGATTAAAAACGTCCACTTCCATTCTCAAAAATTATATCCTCAATCCAAAATATATTGACTACCCATTAATCGGACTTTCTATTCCTCAAATTATGGAAATGCAACGATGGTTGAGTGATCGATACAATGAAAATGTTTTAATCGATAAGGGATTTCTTAATTTTAATCCTAATCAAAAAGATGAAGATTGCTTTTCTATGGAAACTTTCTTGATAGATCAGTACATCGGTGCTATTAGAAAAACTCCTTCAAAAAGATCCTGGAAAAAAGAATATTTACCAACCTTCCGATTGCCTTTTCAAGAGGAGATAAACACAATTAAAAGTTATTCCCCTTTCGATACGCGACTCAAGAAATATCCTTTTGGCAGAAAAGATTTTTTATGGAAATGGAATAAGCATTTCATAAAAGTTATACCAAAAGAAAAGAAAATAATCTTAAAGAGCCCTTACAATTCAATTGAACTAATTTGCGAAAACAACTTTACCCTTAATAAAACATTTACGGATGCAACTTTAAGTGATAAATATTTAGATTTGGGAAATACTAAATATTTAGATTTGGGAAACCCTGAAGAATCGGCTGGTCAATATGGCGATAAATATCCTTATCTTGAGAAGAACAGATTTGGACAAATGGAATTTGTCGTGGTAGGCATTAATGATGAAAGTCGACCGATCATTGCTGATGTTTTAAAACTAAAAAATAAAGATTTACCTGATAATAAAATCTTTAGAATTTGCTTCAACAAAACCTTAGAATCTAAATACCTACCAAAATAACATTACACTTACAAAACACTAAAAATGTCAAACCAAGAAAAAAACGCCTATATTTTAGGTACAGATAAAGATGAACTTTATCGCCTTGGATTACAACATCAGGTATGGGCTTCGGAAGCACAGCGAGGTTGGAACTTAGCTCAATTTAGTTCAGGTCAAACTATTCTTGATTTAGGATGTGGCCCTGGTTTTTGTACCAAAGAATTAGCATTTATAACAGGCCCAGAAGGTAAAACAATTGGAATCGATCGATCAGAGAGTTATATTGAATATTTAAATAAAACGGCTGAATTACATCATTTGAATATTCAAGGGACGGTGGCAGATTTTGATGAAATGAAATTAGAGGACGAAAGTTTGGATGGAATGTATTGTCGTTGGGCTTTAGCTTGGTTACCCAATCCAAAAGAAATTTTAGCCAAAGTTTTAAAAGCACTTAAACCTGGTGGAAAAATGGTCATCCACGAATATTATGATTGGTCTACTTTTCAAACGGAACCCAACCATCCTGCTTTGACCAAAGCAATAAAAGCTACACTTAAAAGTTTTAAAAATTCTGATAGTGAAATTGACATAGGTCGAGAACTTCCAAGGTTAATGGAAGAGCTTGATATGAATGTTTTGAATATTAGACCAATGGCAAAATTAGTCACTCCCAAAGATGCTACATGGCATTGGCCAAAATCTTTTTTCCATAGTTATTTTCCTAGATTAATTGAGCCAGGTTATTTGACTCAAGGTGAAGTTTCGGAGGCATTTTCTGCAACTGATGAATGGGAAAATAAAAAAGGAGCAACTGTTTTTTGTCCGATGATGATCGAAGTTATTGCCGAGAAAAAATAATGATAACACTATATTTACATCTCTTCAAATTATAAAAAAATGAAAACTTTTAAGAACAACTGGAAAAATTATCTCTTTGAATTCCTTTCCATTTTTATTGGTGTCACAGTAGCTTTTGCTTTAAATAACTGGGGTGAAAATCGAAGGGACTCCATTGCTGAGACTAAAATTTTAACTGAGATTAAAAATGGATTGCAGCTTGATCTATTTGATGTGGAGCAAAATATTAAAGGTCACCAAAAAGGAATTGAAACTTGTCACTATTTTAGACAACTAATTGAAGACCCAAATTTCAAGACTGATTCGGTTGCCTTAAATTATTTCTATTTGCTGAGAGATTTTATTTCTATTCAAAATAAATCAGGTTATGAATCATTAAAATCCAGAGGTTTAAATTTAATAAAAAATGACTCTTTGCGATTTGAAATTATTTCCCTTTATGATTTTTATTATGAGGTAATCGAGAAATTGGAAGAAGATTATGACGAGATGCAATTCAATAGAAATTATTATTTAGCAATAAATAAATTACTGGCAGAGTATATGGAATTTGATAAAAAGGGAGAATTAATTAGCATTTCTCATCCAAAAAATTTATCCACCAATCAGAAAAAGGAACTCCTAAGCTACCTCTGGCGAATGGAAAACAATAGGAAATATGTTTTGAATTACTATGATTTAATGAAAGGAAAACTCAATCATTTAATTAAATCAATTGATGAAAAAACTTAATCAAATAATAAATTTTCAATAAAAAACACCATCAAACAGTAAAAAACAACAATAAAACTTGTTTTTTTACATTCTAAAATGGTAACTTTAAATTATCAAACTCAAAACAAAATTTGATTTACCATGAAATTACCTTTTGCAGAAGCATTCGAAGTGCTCCAAGAACGTGATGAACATTTCGAAAAAATCACTCAAGAAACTTACCCATCCAATATCATTAGTGCCCAGATTTTAATCATTGCACTTTTCGCATTTTGCTACGGCATAATCATGGGAAGTTATAATAGTTGGATGCAAGCAATATCATCTGGAGCAAAGTTGATGTCCTTACTTTTCTTGACATTGATTATATGTTTTCCTTCATTTTATATCGTCCAATTAGTCTTGGGTTCCAAAGTAAAAATCAAACAACTCGCAGTTATGATGTTGAGTGGATTTTTGATGACCACGACCATCATGTTGGCATTTGCTCCAATCGTATTGCTTTTTCAATTGTCAGGTGACAACTACAATTTCTTAAAATTCTTGCACGTAGGGGTATTCGTATTTTCTGGATTTTTTGGAATGCGTGCAGTTTTAGATGCATTAAGAAGTTCATTCGCCGATCAAGGAGTTTATCCTCAAATTGGTTTAAGTATATTCCGAGTATGGGTAATTATTTTTGCTTTTGTCGGCGTTCAATTAGCTTGGAACCTACGTCCATTTGTTGGTTTCAAAGACATGCCTTTTGAATTATTAAGACAAGATACTCAAGGGAACTTTTATTCAAGTATGATAAAATCTTTGGGAGAAATGGTGGGGCCTCCAAACGTAAGGAAACCTCAAGAATCAAATCAAAATGATTCTCCAGAAAAAAAACAAAATGATCCTCCAAAACAATCAGAGGAACCTATAAAAGAAAAACCTGAATCGGCTGAACCTACAACAGACGATTCACAGAAAAAAGATTAATTTTACAAATCAGTAGATAGGATTTACTTTTGGTATTCCTATCTACTGATTTACTAAAAATGAAACTATGCATGGGGAAATAATGACCATCGAGGATGTGGCAAAATATCTTAAGTTAAAACCACAGACCATTTATACTTGGGCGCAAAAAGGAAAAATACCTGCGGCCAAAATAGGAAAGGAATGGCGATTCCGAAAGGACTTGATTGATGCTTGGTTCAACGAACATATCCAAGAACAATTCCAACCAATCGTTGAAAAAATGAAAAAAGAGAAAGAAGAAAAAGAGAAAAACTAATAAATTTATTAGGTAACTTTTTGCATTCCGAGTCGTCTTCTAAATTCAATCTCAACTCTCAAATAAAGCATGAATTTCAAGACAATTTTATTCTTGACTATCTGCATCAGTTTTACTTTTGCAAAAACGAAAATTCCCATTCTAAAGAAACTCCTCCTCCTCCCAATCCAAATACGCCGAATTAAATGAATATGTTGCTGCCCTAACTTCTATGAAAAGAATTCTTTTGAGGTACTCATCGATTTCAAAGGGGCAAAATAGAAAGGTGCCAGGCTATAATTTATTGCCAAGAACTTGTTTAAAAATTAGTTTAAATTTGTTCTTTTTTTGATCCAATTCAAATAATAGCCCAAACATATAATGAAGTATTTTCCACTTGTAAGTTTATTGTTTTTTTTCAACCAAATAAGTTTTTCTCAAGAAACATCTATTCTTCCTCTTGAAGAAAAAACAAAAGGTGATTTCTTTTTTTATTGGGGCTGGAATCGAGGATGGTTTTCTGATTCTGATATCCATTTTCGAGGAAATGATTATGATTTTAATTTAGATAATGTGGTGGCTACGGATCGACAAAGTAACTTTAACCTGAAAACATATTTTCATCCAACCTACGTGACTATCCCTCAATATAATTTCCGGGCAGGTTATTTTTTCCATGAAAAATATAATATTTCAATCGCTTCAGATCATATGAAATATGTGGTTCAAAATGATCAAACGGTCAATATTTCTGGAACCATCGAAAACTCTGAAACACCTTATAATGGTAATTACGACAATGATAAAATTATCTTAGCAGATGATTTTTTAAGATTTGAACATACAGATGGATTGAATTATATCAATGTTGCTTTGCGACGAGTCGATCGAATTTTTAAATGGAAAATGATCGATTTTCAATTGACTGAAGGAGTAGGAACAGGTATTCTTTTTCCACGAACTAATTCTATTTTATTTAACAAAGATCGCAATGATCAATTCCACCTTTCAGGATATGGATTCGATGCGATGATTGGTTTGCAGGCGAAAATTTACAAACACTTTTTTATCCAAACTGAATCAAAAATTGGATGGATCAATATGCCTGATATTCGAACGACAAACTCAACGAATGACAAGGCAAGTCAGCAATTCTTTTTTGGACAATGGAATGTAGTTTTTGGTGCGAGATTTAAATTAAAAAAGAAAAAATAACAATAGATCTACGTTTAACTTTTCAATAAGAAAAAGAGTTAGTTTTCCTGATTATATTTGAACCTAGAAATTATTAATTTTTTCAACGCAGTAAAATGAAACACAATTTTTTTCCTATAATATTATTTTCCCTAATTTTTATTTTCCTCTCCTCTCCTATTTTTTCTCAAAGAAAGATAGATTACACCTTCGTTGATGTCAGCAAGTCTGATATTAAGTGGTGGAATAATTTGGAGGAACAATGGCAATTAATTTTTAATCGAAAAGTCGGCATCGGAACAGAAGTGACGCAGGCCAAATTAGATAAATTATTTTCGGAAACTGAAATTGCCATTATTGGAAAAAACATCACCGACCTAAAACCTATCAAAAGATTTAAAAATTTAGAAGAATTTTATTGTTCTGGTAATTTAATTTCTGATTTATCTCCTTTGGCTAAACTTCCAAAACTAAAAAAAATAGTAGCTACTCGGAATCAAGTCAAGTCGATAAAAGCACTCAAAAAACTTAAAAACTTAGAATACCTTGATATTGGTAGCAATAATATTAGTTCTCTTTCTCCTTTGTCAAAAAACACAATGCTTAAAGTTTTACTCGCTCCTAACAATCAAATCAAATCTTTAAAAGGTTTAGAAAATGACGAACAACTGGTAAGACTTACCTTAAATAATAATAAATTCACTTCACTAGAGCCTATAGAGAATTGTAAAAAATTAGAATCTCTTCATCTTAATAACAATACAATTACGGATATTTCCATCTTGGGATATTTCGCTAATTTAAAAGAGCTCTATTTATCTAATACAAAAGTTGAGTCGATAAAAGCATTTAAGGATTTAGAAAACATCGAAATTCTATCCGTCTTGAGAACTCCGCTAAAATCACTTCAAGGAGTAGAAAAAATGTCGAAACTTCGAGATCTGTATTGTCAAGAAACGATGATCCAAGATTTTGAACCACTTAGACATTTGGCAAGTATTCAAAAAATAGTTTTCCATAAAACGCCAGTTCCTAGTTTGGAGCCTTTGAATAAAAAAAAGAATTTATATCTGTTATTTAGCGATACCAAAATTCCCGAAGAGGAAATCAGAAAATTTAAAGAAGCTCATCCGAATAGTACATTCTTGCATGAATTTTGAAATTTCGATATGCGATAGAACGCGAAAGGAGCAGATTTAAACAGGTTTTCTCCCCGCATATAGTAATCGTCAAATCCGCTAAAAACCGCTCGAGCTCTGTCATCAGCGTCCCATCCCGAAAAATATAATTTCCCAAAACTCAAAGATAATTACCATAAATTGCATATTAGTCGATAAAAAAGCCCACCTTTGCACTTTATTTGGTAAAAATCATTTTGGACTAAATTTCGCAGGGTACAGGTAATACATTAGAAATGAGTCTGAAATTACAAAATTTCATTTTATGGACTCATTTATTGAAACAGGCCTTAAGCCTGAAATTATCGCTGCGATTACGGATATGGGATTTGAAAAACCTACTCCGATTCAAGTCAAAGCCATCCCACAACTTCTTACTTCCGATAGAGACATCATTGCTTTAGCTCAAACTGGAACTGGTAAAACAGCAGCTTTCGGATTGCCTACAGTACACCTAACTGAAGTGTCTGATCGAAGTACACAAACAATTATCTTATGCCCAACTCGTGAGTTGTGCTTACAGATTGCAAAAGACCTGAATAATTTTGCTAAAAAAATTAAAGGCTTAAACGTCTTAGCAGTTTACGGTGGAACTAGTATTGACACTCAAATTAGAGCATTAAAAAAAGGTGCTCAAATTGTTGTTGGAACTCCTGGACGTACCAAAGATTTAATCAATCGGAGAAGATTGAATTTGGAAAATGTCGAAAGAGTTGTATTGGATGAAGCGGATGAAATGTTGACGATGGGATTCAAAGATGATTTGGATGCTATTTTATCAGCAACTCCTTCTGATAAAACTACCTTACTTTTTTCAGCTACTATGTCGCGAGAAGTTTTGCGAATTTCTAAAGACTATATGGATGACCCTATAGAAATCAAAGTCGCAAAAATGAATGTTGGTGCTACTAATGTAAAGCATATTTATCACCAAGTTCAAGCAAGAGACAGATATGAAGTGATCAAAAGAATTGCGGATATGAATCCAGATATTTACGCAATCATCTTTTGCCGAACTCGTCGAGAGACTATGGAGGTGGCGAATAAATTAATGTACGATGGTTACAATGCAGATGTACTAAATGGAGATTTATCCCAAGGTCAACGAGACGAAGTAATGGGTAAATTTAGACAAAAGCAGATACAAATTTTAGTGGCAACTGATGTAGCAGCTCGTGGATTAGATGTAGATGATTTGACTCATGTAATTAATTATAATTTACCTGATGATCCAGAGGTGTATGTTCACCGAAGTGGTCGGACTGGTCGAGCTGGAAAAAGTGGAATTTCAATTGCGGTTATTCACTCTCGTGAAACTAATAAATTGCGAGACATCGATCGCAAATCTGGAATTCAATTCACCAAAGAACCCGTACCAAACGGAATAGATATTTGTCAAACTCAATTGATGTCGCTTATCGACAAAGTGAAATCTGTTGATGTGGATGAGAAAACTATTGAGCAATTCATGCCTTCGATTTATGAAAAACTAGAACATTTAGATCGAGAAGAATTGATTAAGCATTTTGTTTCTACAGAGTTTAATCGATTTTTGGATTACTATAAAAATGCTCGTGATATCAATATTCCAGATAGAGGTGATCGAAGAAACGAAAGACGAAGTCGAGACGAAAGACGACGAACTCCTTACACTCGATTATTTATCAATGTCGGTGCAAGTAACCGATTAGATCCAGGTCGATTGATCGGATTAATTAATCAAGGTTTGGATTCTGGGAATGCTGGAATTGGGAAAATTGAAATTCTTCGTAATTTCTCATTTTTCGAAATTGAGCAAGGTATTGAAAATGACCTGATTGATGCGTTAAAAGGAAGAAACTTTGAAGGTGTTCCATTGTCAGTTGAAGTTTCTCAAGAGAAAAGATCATCTGGTGGAGATCGGGGCGGACGTGGTTATGGCGGCGGTGGCGGACATCGAAAAGGTGGTAGCGACAGAAGACGTGGCGGCGGTGATCGTCGTAGTGGTGGTGAAAGAAGAAGTGGTGGTGATAGTAAAAGAAGACGTAGACGAAAAGTGTAATTACTTTTTGTAAAAAATATTAGCGGAGTCGAAATGTAATGTTTCGACTCCGCTTTTTTTTGGAAAAATTTAAATGCTAATTCTTTATATTTGAAAAATATACAAAAATATGAACGACATCTTAGACGATATACGAGATGACAATCAAGATCATCAAATCGAAGATTGGCGAAACTACCTCGGAGAACAAGCTGACTATTATGTTCCTATTTGGGAAAAAATACAATCTGGTCAAATAATAGTATTTAATGTTTATAGTTTCTTTTTTGGCATGTTTTGGATGCTATATAGAAAAATGTATCGAACAACAATTATTGTTGGAATTATCTTTACAATTCAAATAATCATGGAAGAGATTTTGCGAATTAATGGGGGAATGACTGAAAGTGAGTTAAATCCTATTTCATGGATCATCTCTCTAGTTTGGTGGATTGTATTAGGATTATATGGGAATTACTTTTACTACCTTGATGCTCAACAAAGAATTTCAGCTTCCAAAAAATTAGTGCCTGAATATTATGATTCACAATTGCAAGAAATTGGAGGAACCTCAATTTTAAGTTTATTGGCTGGAATTGTAATTTATTTTGCAATAATCACACTTGCTGCATTCATAATCAACATGATGTATAGAATTGTATAATTCAATCTTTTCAAATATGAATTTGATAGAACTTCCAGAACAATGAGTTCTGAAAGTTCCCTTTTAAGATTAATTCTCCCTTTTCCCTTCAAAAAAATGTTTCAAATAATCCGCTTCAGCAGCAATGTATCCAAACGAACTCCAAGACTTCCCCTCTAATATTTTTTCCAAATCTAATTTCGCTTGCTCACCATCACCATTGTAAAAATGCCAATTAGCGATTCCATATTGAACGGCATCGCCTGCTGGAGTTCCATCAGATTGCATTAGTTTTTTCATTGGAATCATTTTTTTATAAAACTGACACAATTGATAATAGCTATGATTTTCAATAATTTTCATACTATCTCGAATGGGTTTTAATTGCTCTTTTGCTAAATCATCATTCCCTAATCGACGCTGAATCATATATAACCAATGCGTACTCGAAACAATATTGTCATCATTGGAACCAACCTTTCGACAATTTTGATACGCCGTAAATGCCTTTTCAAAATCATGTTTTAAATAATAAGCCAA
>CAJQQY010000443.1 GCA_905480595.1 uncultured Saprospiraceae bacterium
ACATTGCCAAAAAAATGGGCAAGTGGTTACCTATAAGATGTTGGCAAAGTACAAATTCGATAAGCGTGATCGCTTTAAGGTAGCGGTGATGATCGATGGAAAAAAATTAGCCACGGCTGATGATTTTAATAAAAAGAGTGCTGAGCAAACTGCTTCTGAAAAAGCAATGCATACACTTGGTTTGATTACAGCTGCCAAACCTGCAAAAGCAAATGCGTAGAGATACGCTTTGAATTTTATTTCAAATAAAAAGAGCGCAATGGATTGAATTCGTTGCGCTCTTTTTATTTTTGTAAAAAAAAATTGCCGCAGATTGGACTAATTATTATGATTTATTAAGTTTTTTCTTGCTGCATATTTTGAAGTATATATAATAGTACTAAATCAAAATCACTTTGTGGACAACTCAACAAATACTTTCTTTTTCTCCTGATGCTGGCATTGCTCAACGTGGGCAAGAGTTGGCAACTATTAGAAAATGGCGGAATCTTCAAGGTAATGAGAATGCCGTTTGGGGAGAATGTCAAAGTAGTGGCGCTTCCCATTACTTGGTGGCAATTGATGTGAAAGGACCAAAGTTTAAATGTAATTGTCCGAGCAAAAAACCTTGCAAACATTCGATTGGTTTGATGTTGCTTGTTGCGAACAATTCAGACGCAATTCAAATCACAAATGAATATCCAAACTGGGTCGATGAATGGTTAAATAATAGGACATCAAATAAAACAGAAGAAGTAAATTCTGAAGAAGAAGAAATAATTCAACACGAACGTGAAATTGCCAAGCAAAAAAATCGAAACAAAAGACTACTCCTTATGGAAACAGGATTGGAGGAATTGGAGGTTTGGCTGACCGATACCATTCGCCAAGGTTTGGCTTCCACAGAGCGGCAAGGATATGATTTTTGGCATGATATCTCAGCTCGAATGGTCGATGCAAAATTAGGTGGCTTAGGCAAAAAAATTGAAGCGATGCAGCTTCTTCAAGGCGGTAATATTAATTGGGTGGACAAGATGCTTTCGCAAATGACTGATTTATACCTGGTGGTCAAAGGTTTTAAAAACTTAGAAAAATTACCTCCTTTGCTCCAACAGGAATTACTTTCTGTTAGTGGAATTAATATTAAAAAAGACGAAGTTTTAGAACAAGAGGGCGTTTCTGATGAATGGATGGTCATGGGGCAAATCGAAGGAGTAGAAGATAGATTAAACTTCCGCCGCGTTTGGCTCCAAGGCAAAAAAACAAAACAGCATGCATTAATTTTAGATTATGTTTTTGGTGATGGAGGATTTCCTAATCACTTTCCAACCGGAAGTATTTTAAAAGGTGTGCTTCATTTTTATCCTTCTTCTTTTCCAATTCGAGCGATAGTACGTTTGCCTTTTGACATTATCAATGAGCCTCAACCATTGAGTGGTTTTTCTGATTTTAAAAAATTTACCGCAGCTTATTCTGAAGCGCTAGTTGCCAATCCATGGCTTTTGGATTTCCCTGCTTGTTTTGAAAATGTCACACCTTTCAAAAAGAAA
Source organism: uncultured Saprospiraceae bacterium (assembly GCA_905480595.1). Classification (GTDB taxonomy): domain Bacteria; phylum Bacteroidota; class Bacteroidia; order Chitinophagales; family Saprospiraceae; genus CAJQQY01. Next base: position 1,530 of record CAJQQY010000443.1, read on the forward strand.
AACCAATTATTTATTTTAGATAAAAATAATCATCAACTCGAAGTTTTAAATCAAGATGTTTGGAAGTTATTGGCTATGAGTAGTGGTTACCCAATTAAGATTTTTGGAGAATGGACGGGAGATATTTTTATTCCTTTGAGTGCGGAGAGCGAGGGAAGGTTGGTTGCACTCTGAAACAAGTAGTTATCCTTATAAATAAAAATCAGGTGTAGTAAATTACTACACCTGATTTTTATTTTATCACAAGTCAACTTTTAACTTAAGACACTTTCTCACTTACCAAAACAAATGCTGGCGGAATATTCAATGGAACAAAACTCACATCAACATTTCCAAAAATAGTTTGGTAGAATTTCTTCGTCAATAAAGAATAATGCACTTGAATATAAAGCGCTTTATCTTTCATATGTTCCTTACTTGTTCGAATAATACTCAATGCTAATTCTTCTGGAAAAGAAACATAAGGTAAGGCAGAAATGACATAATCTGCTTTTCCTAAATTATTTTTTGCTAAATATTCTCCTAGTTTCTCAGCTGAATCTTCAACAATAATTAAACGATCATCTTTGATTTTTCGCATTTGATCGCAAAACTTTTCATTGACTTCAAAAGAAAGCAATTTAGCATCCTTTTTCATATGCCTAAGAATATGCTCAGTAATCACTCCATCACCCGCTCCAAGTTCAACTATTACGTCAGCTTGATCAAAGTCCACAGGTTTGATCATTCCTCTACAGAGAAATTTTGAACTTCTCGTAATCGTTCCAACAGATTTTATATTTTTTATACTTTCTTTAAAAAAATCAATTTTTTTCATCTATTAAACTTGTTTTATAAAACGAAGATGAGATTTTTATTTAGAGTAAACAAATTATCATTATTAAAACTCGACAAACGTAGCTTTCTGCGCGCTAGTTGTTTAAATTTCAACTTATTATAAAATTCTAATCTGTGAAATTTCACTACTAAAATGAATAACGTATAAATGAAAAAAGACTTGCTAGCTTTAGCCAACAAGTCTTTTTATATTTTTCAAAAACAAAACTAGCTTTCTTTAGATTCAGCTTCTTTTGCTTTTTGCATTTCAATTTTATTCAACAACAAAGCTGCTTTCATCAAGAAATCATCTCTGTGATTATGGAACTCTTGGAATACCATTAATAATCTTGCAGCATCAAATGAAGCAGACCTTGGTATCACTTGTCGAGCTGCAATTGGGTGCATCCAGTATTCTTCGTTATTTGATCGAAGCATACTACTTGCTATATCAAATCCAATTACTACTGCCAATTTATTCAATGAGAATAAATAGTTAGTTTCTTTGATAATGTCTTTTTGTAAATCGATGATATTAATTCGATCAAATCGTACACGTGATTTTTCACAAAGGAATAAATCTCTTCGACCATCAAAAGTAACAATATCAGTAATTCTATATTTTTGGAAGCATTTACCAAAGAACGCTCTAATCCATCTTTGAGCAGGACGTAATTGACCAAATGCATCATCTAATTCTCGATCATAGATTTGGTAAGTTTCGTCAAACTCTCGAATTCTTTTGGTTTTCATATTAACCACTTCTTTCACACGGTCAATAGTATTACCTAATTCGTTCGTTTTGGCAGTAACAGTAACTATGTCTACATCGACAGCTACAGTCATACTCTCTAAAAAAATTCTTTTTGTTTGTGGTTCAAATACCAACAATGCCACTTCATGGATGGCATAAAAATTTGGAGGACCTCCGTAGATATTCCCAAATTTCAATTCTAAAAATGCGATGTTCTGATTCACGGTTTTCTATTTAATAATAAGTGGTGCAAAAATAATATTTTCAAGTGGTTTTTTCCTTTTTCTTTTGTTTTTATTCGGCTTTAGGTGATAATGTGTACAATTTAATATGCTTAAAATTTAGTATCTATTGATTTATTAATACTTAGATTAAAATTCTTATACATTTTAAGCGAATTTTTACACAAATAAAAATTTTCCGCTATCATAAATTTTTTCATCATCAGCATAAATTTCTCCTCCATTCATCATATTTCCAATCATATCCCAATGAATAGGGGAAACATTCTTTCCGCCACATTGGCTGTAAGATTGCCCGATGGCCATATGAATAGTGCCTCCTATTTTTTCATCAAATAAAATATTTTTTGTGAATTTATTGATGTTATAATTAGTCCCGATGGCTGCTTCTCCAAAATTTCGGGTTCCTTTCATTTTAAATATCTTATTCAAAAATGCTTGTCCTCGTTTAGCTTCCCATTTTTCAATATATCCATCTTTAACCCAAAGCGTGACGCCTTCTACTTCATGTCCCATGTAAACTGCTGGATAAGAAAAATTTACTATTCCATTAACTGAATTTTCCACGGGTGAAGTATACACTTCGCCAGATGGCATATTCGTTTGTCCATCCGAATTAATCCAAGTTCTTCCTTTTGTAGAGAAACTAATATCAATTCCATCTCCTTTATACTGAACTTTTTCTCGCTTGTTTAAAACATCAACAATCTTTTTTTGAAATTTTCGAACTTTAAGCCATTCCGCTTTGGGATCATCTTTAAATAAATGACAAGCGCCAAAAACAAAAGTTTCATATTCTTCTAAAGACATACCGGCATTTTGCGCAGCGGCCATGGTAGGATATTGACACAAATTGCGTTTCATGTCACGCGTTCCAGTCCTCTTAAAATAAGTTTTGGAAATCTTTGCGTGAGCATCTTTTTTAACCTTGACTTTTTTGGAATCCACACTTTGATTCTCCATCAAATTGAATGGAGCACGGATATAAAGGTAAGCATTGAATTTTTCCATTGCCCTTTTGTAAAAAGGCGAAACATATTCAAGTTGTGATTTTTTGGCTTCTTCAAAAAAGATTCTGCTCTTTCCTTGAAATTCCATATCTACTTCCACGTGAGCACCTGCGCGAATTGCGGATCGGTAAACTTCTCGAACCAATGGCTCGGCTAATGTAGTAGTTTGTACAAAAAGTTGATCGCCTCTTTTTATTTCTAAACAATACTTGACCAACAAATTAGCATATTTGCTAAGGATAGTGTCCATAGAAAATGAATATATTTTTAAATGAAGAAAAAACGATTGATCCTAATTTTTAAATTAGATACTTCGTTTATCGTTTTCATTCTCTTTTGGGGTTTCAATTATTTGTTAAAAGTATAAAAAACAAAATGTAAAATGAACTTTAGTTAGACGAAATTTCACCTACCAATGTTTCACTTGATGCGGGTATCGAACTGCATAAAACTCTTTTACTCTTTTCTCCAATAGTTCTCGAAAGACATCGATATTTTCTTTTGTCTTTGCAGAGATGAAAACGTTATCATGATCAAATTCATTTTTCAATCGAGATTTTAATTCTGTAACGATTTCGACTTTAGTTGCTTCGTCTACAAGATCATCAAAATATCGTTCACGATACAAGTCTATTTTATTAAAAACTAAAATAGTTGGCTTCTCCAAAGCACCCAATTCTTTTAATGTATTATTAACCGTTCGCAACTGATCTTCAAAATAAGGATGTGCAATATCCACTACATGAATTAAAATATCACTTTCGCGAACTTCATCCAACGTTGATTTAAAACTCTCCACTAAATGATGCGGTAATTTTCGAATAAATCCAACTGTATCAGATAGCAAAAATGGCATTCGATTCAATACTACTTTTCGAACTGTCGTATCCAACGTTGCAAATAATTTATTTTCTGCAAACACTTCAGATTTGCTCAACACATTCATCAACGTTGATTTTCCAACATTGGTATACCCTACCAAAGAGACACGAACTTGCCGGCTTCGTTGCTTCCGTTGAGTCGTGTTTTGTTGATCTATCTTTTCTAATTGTTTTTTCAACAAAGAAATTTTATCTCGGACAATACGTCTATCTGTTTCGATTTCTTTCTCCCCTGGCCCACGCATGCCGATACCTCCACGTTGTCTTTCCAAGTGAGTCCAAAGTCCTCGAAGTCGTGGCAACATATATTGCATTTGAGCCAATTCGACTTGGGTTTTAGCTTGAGCAGTTTGTGCTCGGCTGGCAAAAATATCTAGAATCAATGTACTTCGATCGACTAGTTTTACTTTGAGCATTTCTTCCAAAATACTTGCTTGCTTGCCGCTCAAATCATCATCGAAAATAACTAAGCCGATGTCTTCATTGTCTTCAACATATTGGCGGATTTCTTCGATTTTCCCAGACCCGACAAAATATCGACGATCAGGTGTTTGCATTTTTTGGGTAAATCTTTTTTTAGTCACAGCACCAGCGGTGAGGGCTAGAAATTCTAACTCATCCAAATATTCTTTGACCTGATCTTCAGTTTGATCTTGGGTAATTACACCAACGATGACTGCGTACTCGGTTTCTTTCTTTAAACCTGTTTTTGGTTTTTCACCTAAATTCCACTCGTTGTTAGTTTGGGTGGTGTTGCCCTTTCTTGGTAAATTACTTTTATTTCTCATGTCTCTTTTCTTTATTTATTTTCTAAAAAATGCACCAACTTGGAAAGTCGTCCTACCTAACCCAATCCTCAGGGTTCAATCTAGCCTTATCTCTCCACACTTCAAAATGAACTTCCGAAACATTTGATTTTCGATCCATCGCGACTGTTCCGATATTTTCCATAGTTCCTACTTGATCTCCTTTTTTGACAAACACTTCTCCCAAATTAGAATAAACAGTATAATAATCTCCATGCTGTACAATCAACATATTTTGATAGCCTGGAATAAATTGCTTACTCACTACTTTTCCTTCAAAAACAGCAAAAACTTTTGCATTCTGCTCCGTTCGAATATCTATTCCATTATTGGTAATTTGTACCCTGGGAAGAGTTGGATGTTGTTGTTTTCCAAAACGTCTGGTAACTACTCCATTTTTTACAGGTTGAGGTAATCGACCTCGATTATTTCTAAAATCTCCAGTCAACCTTTTTAATGCTATTTCATCATCTCTTTGAGGTTTTTTATTGACATCTTTTTTGTTGGGCTTTTTGTCTCGCTCATTTTTTCGACGAGCAGCCATGTCTTTTCTGATCGCTTTTTCAATTGCTTTGTTGAGGCCTTCATGATCGGTTCGTTTTTTTCGTAATTCGCTTTTGAGACGTTTTTCATCTTTTCGAAGTGTTCGGAGCAATTTTGATTTATCTCCTAATTCCGCATTCAAAATATTGGCCTGCTTTTCAACTGAAGCAATTAACCCTTCTTTTTCAATTTTAGTTTCTTGAAGTTGTGTTTTTTTTATGGTTAATGTTTTCTTGGTTTCAAGAATCAGTTGTGCTTGTTTTTTCCGATACTCATCATATTGTTTTAAATATTGCCACCGCTGAAATCCTTGGTTGATGCTTTCCGCTGAAAATATAAATCCAAGGTCGCTACTATTTTTTTTCCTTCTATATGCTTGTCGCAAAAGTTCTCCATATTCTTTTTCCAATCGGTCTATATCACCAGTCAACGACTCGACAACATCGGTAGCACGATTCATACTTAAATCGGTAAATTCGATTTCTTTCCGAAGAGTTGAAACTAATAATTCTCGTTGTTGAATTTGTTTTCGAAGGGTAATATAGCGGTCGAGTGCAGCCGCTTTTGTCTTCGTAGTTCTATTTAAAAGATTGGAAGTAAGTTGAATATCTCTGATTAATTTTCGACGACGATCTTCTAAATCTTTTCTGATTTGAGCGTTTGAAAAACTAACGCAAAAAACTCCTAACAATATAATTACAAAAACCTTTTTACTCCAAAAACCGAGTCGGCTCGAAGGATGATTAATCCACTCTTTTATATCTTTTCTTTGGAATCTCAAATTTTATGTTCTTGGGTTCGTTAATTTTCACATCAGACAATTTGATGTCCATGTCGATATTGTTCGTATTTTTTCCAGATACATTAAGATTACGAAAATACGAAAAAATCTGCTCATCTTCTAGTTCTTTATAATCATCAAAAGTCATTTTAAAAGTCTGATCATTTCTCACATCTGAGAACTTCATCTCATTTAACTGATAAGTTGATCCGTCCATCCAATACTCTGCTCGTACATTATCTTTTTCTACGTAAAGATGGTGCTGATTGTTTTTAATTTCTGAGTCTGGTTTAAGATTAGAAAGGTAAAGTACATTGCCTAGTAGTATCGTTTGGATCGCTTCAAAACTTGAAGGCATATTGTATTTTGTTTCAAAAAAATCTAAATCTTTGATCGTATATTCTTTTGCCTGACGATTGATGATGTAAACGGAGTCAGTTGTAATTTGTGCTCGAACTGCTTCCACACCTGCTTTTTTTACGACGAACCAAATCACACTATCTTTCCGCATTCTGATATAGGAGGTGAATTTTATTTTTTCATTATCATCTTCGTAATTGATTTTTGCTTTGGCTGTAAGCCATTCTGCCTCGACTTTGTTTTTGCCTAATGCTTTAAGCAAAAATGTCGTTGACTTTTCTGAAATATCTTGTTCCGTTGGAATGACTTTTTTGCTTTTGCAACTGGCAACTAGCAATCCGATTAGGAATAAGTAAAATGTGATTTTGAAAGATACTTGCATTTACTTTTTTTGTAAAAAACGTTTTTCTGGTAAGTTGTATTTCTTAAGAAAAAGATAAATTAAGACAGTTTTACGTTATTCCTTTTTTTCTTTTTTATTTAATTCAGTCATCGTGTGCGACAAGCCGATAGTTCCAAATTTTTTAACTCCTTCTGTTGCTCTTTTAATGATTTCAGGAAGTTTATTTTGCTCTTCTGAATTCCAAGTGCCTAGCACAAAATCAACTTGCCTTCCTTTCTGAAAATCATTTCCAATTCCAAAACGAATACGTGCATAATTATTTCCGCCAGTCATTTGATCGATACTTTTCAAACCATTATGACCTCCGTCAGAACCTTTGCCTCGCAATCGTAATACGCCTAAATCTAAATTCATATCATCGACGATGACTAGTAAATTTTTCTTCTCGATTTTCTTTTTGGTTAACCAAGCTCGAACTGCTTTCCCACTCAAATTCATGTAGGTGGAAGGCTTGAGCAAAACGAAAGTTCGACCTTTGTGCTTGAACTCTGCCAAGTCGCCCAAGGAGTCATTTTTGAACTTTACATCAAATTCTTTTGCCAAAGCATCGACTACATCGAAGCCGATGTTGTGTCTAGTGTTATCATAATCTGGCCCCATGTTTCCTAGGCCTACAATCAAATATTTCATTGGATCAGGTTCTTCTTTTTTCTTTGAAAAATTAAACAGGTTTTTTAGCCAGTTCAACATAAGTTTTTACGAGTTAGTTCGTAGCCACCCAGTTTATTGGGTCGGCTTAAAAATAAGATTGCAAAAGTAAGTATTTGAAAGTAAACATGCTTATCCAAATTAAGTTTCACAAAAAAATTAAATCTGCGAAAGCAAAGAAAATGCTCCATCCACTTTTCCATTTCTCAAAGTCAAAATATTGCCGAATTGTAAAAACACAAATTCACTTTGATGTGGTCTTAAGAAGACAAAATCATCAACTTTTAATTCATTATTTGAAGAGGAATTTATCATCGTTTGATTGGTACTTGATCCATATAATTCATTTTCTGAAATTCCTTTTGGGTAGTAATAATCTGCTTTCCAAAAACCTCCATAGATGAAATACGATTGTCTATTTTTTTTATTAAAAAAATTTAGAATATCTTTTATTTTTTCGATTCCAGGAATTGTAGTGCCTTTCATTTTTTTTAAAATTGGAGTTGCGATGAAACTTGCGGGAACATATTTTTTCAAAGTAGGAATATCAAAAGTAGTTGGTTTAACTAAACAAGAACCTGCAGAAATATCGTTGAGGTGAGAATTTTTATTATGATGTAGTTCTATTGTTGGACTACCTGCACCGTTGAAGGTGAGTTGTTCGTGAAATAAATTCGGAAAATCATTTTTCAATAAATAGATACATTTTCCATAAAAATCATTTGCCTTTTTGAAAGCCTTTTCTTTTGACATGATAATCTTTGGCAACTTCACTACGTGTGGATCGTACCCCATAAATCCGCTAAATTCTACCTGCTTCGAATTGCTTTGAATAAGTTGCAATGCTTTTTTTAAATCTTCTAATTCTGAGAATCCTCCTCTTCTTAATCCTACGTCTATTTCTAGATTGAGTCGTAATTTTTGATTATTTTTTTTTGCTAAAAAAATATATTGTTCGATTCGTTGAGTGGTGTCAACTAGCCATTGTAATTGATTTGTTGGAGAAAAACCGTTGGGTGTTTTTAGCGTTTGATAATAATATTCTGCAGTTTTTACGGGCATCGGTTTTCCTAAAAGAATGTCAATTGTGTTGTCTTGAACTTTGGAAAGGTGAGTTAAAAATGGTTGATGAAAAACCATCAACTTTTTAGTATTTGCTTTTTGTATTACGTAGTCGATTAGTTCGGGAGATGGTAATGATTTAACTACTATTCTGAAATCAATATTCGTTTGGATCGATGATTTTAAGGTTTCAATATTTTGATCTAATTTATCTAAATCAATTATCAAAAACGGAATTGCTCTTGGTTGATTTTTTAATTCTTGATTTAGAGATTCAAAATATTTTACTTGCATTTATTTATGTTTTTTGCTAGCACTTTGCACGTGGTGGTCTGCTTTAGCTGACCTAAAAGAGCGAAGCGATCTTTTTTATTTTCAGTTGCTGTACTCATTTTTTTAGGTCAGCTAAAGCAGACCACCACGTTAGAGTATGCCCAAAAGTGATTTTAAATATGGACTGATAAAGATTTGGTTGGGGTCTTGTTCGTCCCGATGTTTTAAAAAATAAGGCATCTTTGGATAGAGTTCTAACAATTCATTTGCATTCCGAGTGTGCAACTTTCCCCAATGTGGCCGACCTTCATGCGCTTTGAATATATCTTCCATTTTTTGAAAATACGCTTCATGTTTTTTCTTCGAGTAAACATGACAAGCGATGTATGCAGAGTCCCGACCAAAGGCAGGACTCAGATAAATATCATCTCCTTTGACGAATCTATTTTCGATGGGGAAATGAACTTTAAATTCGTTTTCTTCAAAGCTTGATTGGATTTCTTTCATCACTTCTTCGTAAGCTTCGACTGGAATATTGTATTCCATTTCGTTAAATCTAACTGCTCGAACAGTTGCGTAAATATTATGACTGTAGGCTCTTTTTACAACTGTCGAAAGTGTCTTCGCTGAAACTTCAGAAACCCATCTATTTTTGGATGGGAAATAATGTGCGAGTTCACAGAAAATTTTAAACCCTAAATTTTCCAAAATATATTCTTGAAAAAAACTGCCAATTCCTATTTTATCTACTTCTTCATTAGTGACATTTGCTTTCTTCGTTAGCACCGCATCGGTATAAGGCATCCAATATAATTCGAAATTACGAGTCGCTTGATTAATCGATTTATAGTTTTTTAAAACTTCCGTTAAGCTCGATTTTTTATAAACCATTTTTAGTTTATAACTTGGTAAACATTGCAAAGTTACTTGTGTAATGATGCCTAAGCCCCCAAGAGAAACTTGTGCGGCTTTGAATAATTCCACATTATTTTCAGTTGAGCATTCTACAATTTCGCCTAGACCATTTACAAATCGGATCGCTCGAACTTGTGTGCTGATTGTTCCAAAATCTGCTCCTGTCCCATGCGTACCTGTGCTGATTGTTCCTGCAATTGATTGAGCATCAATGTCGCCCAAATTTTCCATAGCCAAACCTTCGGCATGGAGTATCTCTCCTAATTTTTTGAGCTTAGTTCCTCCTTTTACGGTTGCTTGATTCGTTAATTTATCTACTTGGACTAAGCCTTGATATTTATCGAGGCTGATTAAAATATCATTCGTCACGCAAAGTTTTGTGAAGGAATGACCCGAGCCGATGATTCGTATTTTTTGCTTTTTATCCACAGCAGATTTGACGATTTTTTGAATCGCTTCTTCAGATTCTGGAAATAAAATTTCTGATGGATTCCATTTTTCTAGGCCTGACCAGTTTTTCATTTTTGTCAAAATTACATTGGAGAAATATTATAAACTCGATTCAATTTATACAAAACAGGTTTACTTGGACTCACATCTATTTCAAATGAAGCAATCGAAATATTCAATAGATACAATCCATCTGAAATTTCATCTTTGACAAAAATCAATTCTGATATCGTACAATTTTCACGAGTCGCACTTGGGTATTGCCAAAAAGCATGATGTGATAAAAGTTCTCCATCATCTTCTTCTCGATCCACGGAAGGCAAATCAATTAACAAATGGTTTACTCCACAGTCTACTAAATATTGAGTCGCTTCGTGATGAACATAAGTTGGATTCGTTCCTGAATAATTTGCCTTTAGTTTTTTCTTCTGATTGGGTAAAGTTCGAATGACGATGGCATCTGCTTCGTTTTTTTCAAAAAGAGATTCGAGCTGTTCTTTAAAAATTACATGATCGCCATTTTCCATTTCAGTTGGCGTAACCGAAATTAATTTTGCTAAAAAATGAAATTTTCGAAGTGATTGATTGATCGAATATTTCTCCTTTGCGATGTGTCCGACGCACTCGGTGTGAGTTCCATTTCCATGCGGATTTAATTTTACATTCATAAAATTAACTGGTCCATATTTTGTCGAACCAATAAAATCGCCTGCGACAACAGGCCAAGTTTGCATGCGTGGAGCATAGAAACAATTGACCGTTTGGTCGCCAGAATCTAATGGGATTGAAATATCAAGCGGTTGGTTAAGGTCTGCTTCGTAACTTTTATTTCCTTTTTCAACGGTAACTTTCATTTTTACTTTTTCTCAAAAATAAAAAAAAAT
>CAJQQY010000444.1 GCA_905480595.1 uncultured Saprospiraceae bacterium
CCTAAAATTGGTACTCCCAAAAATAATCCAGACCATGGCATACTTTCATCATCCAAAGGTCGAATCATCGAGAAATGACCTTCAGGCGCACTAGACACTACATTTGCCCAAGAGTAATCTAATTTTCCAAAAAGAATCCAAGTCAAAACGGTACATCCAATTATTAAAATTATAGACTGTATCACATCCGTAATGACTACAGCTTTTAATCCTCCAAAAGCGGTATAAACTCCTGCTACGATTGCCAGTCCAAGAGCAGTTTGCCATAATACTAAACCAGGAAAAAAAGCTTGTAACACTATACTTCCGGCATACAACCCTCCTGCCATTTCTATCAAGACACTACTAGAAATTGTAATAACTGAGAAGAAAACTTGTGATCTTCTGTCAAATCTCTTTTCTAAAAATTCTGGAATCGTGGTGATTTTTGATCGCAAATAAAGTGGAACAAAAATGACTGCTGCAATAATTAATGGAATACCTGACAACCATTCATAAACTGATTGAACGACTCCTGTACTGTATGCCGCTCCTGATAAACCAACTAAAGTTGCACTTGAAATATTGGAAGCAAAAAGAGATAAACCGATGAGTCCAAAAGTAAATGATCGACCTCCTAAGAAAAGGTCTTCACTCGTTTTGGTTTTTCTTGAGACATAAAAACCGATACCCATCACGAAGGCAAAATAGGCAAGGATTATCCCGATATCAATATTGGAAATTGGATTCATAAAGTTGATTTTTTCGTTTTGTTTTGGCTAAACAAAACCAAATGACTGGTTTTGAATCAGGCTATAAAGCTAATGATTTTCTAAAAATACTTAAACTTCAGATGAAGTCATTTTAGCATCACTTTCTATTTCCTTGTCATAATAATGAGTAGCATCATAAAGCAACTCATCCATTTTTTTATTTTCCAAGAGGATTCTTTCCTCATTCCATTGAAGTGTATTTTTTAAATCCTCCATTACTTTTTCGCGAATCAGAGCAATACTTTTTATGTCAAAATACAATCTTCCAGTTCGTCTTACAAAAAAGTCTTCAGCACTCGCCACCATTTCATAATGAATTCCAAACCAAGCTTCTGCTCTTGCTAATGAAACTTCTGGAGCATCTGAAAATTCGATCATTTTTAATAAAATCAAATCAGCTTGTGTTCCGTAATTGGTCGTTAAATACCACGCATAATATTTATCCAAACCTTTAAATTCTACAATTTTTTCTAGTTTTTTGATATATGCTTCTACTGCTTCATAATTAGCTAATGGTTTTGGAGTCAAAGGAATTTTCTTGGTATTACATTCCTTAAAACTCTTTTTCGTCACACCTTCCATTTTTTTCAAAACCAAATCAACAATTCGTTGTCCCATTTTCCGATAGCCTGTCAACTTTCCACCAGCAATCGAAATCAATCCTTTTTCGGAAACAAAAATTTCATCCTTTCTCGACATCTCTGAAGGTGATTTCCCTTCCTCATGAATCAATGGTCGAAGTCCTGCCCAATTGGAAATAATGTCTTCTTCTGAAACTTTAATGGTTGGAAAAGCGTGATGAACCGCTGCTAAACAATAGGCAGCATCTTCTTTGGTACAAACAACTCGATTGAGATTTCCAGTATAAGTTGTATCTGTTGTTCCTACATATGTAGCCCGTCCTCTTGGCACCGCAAAAATCATTCGTCCATTGGGGCCATCAAAGTATGTGGTATGTTTCAATGGAAATTTTTCATGTGGAAAAACAATGTGAATTCCTTTGGTCAAATGTAATCGCTTACCGCTGACCTTTCCATCTTTTTTTCTAATTCGATCAACCCATGGGCCTCCAGCTGAGACCACCATTTTTGCTTTTATCTCAAATTCATTTCCATCGTTTTCATTTCGACAAACTACCCCATTTATTGTTTCATTGGAATAAGTGAAGTCATTTACCTTACAATAATTTAATGCGATTGTTCCATGAGTCGCCGCCGTTTTCAAAAGTTCGATAGTCAACCTTGCGTCATCAGTTCGATATTCTGCGTAGTAACCTCCCCCTTTTAATCCATTTTCGTCGAGTAATGGTTCGAGTTCTAATGTTTGTTTTTTGGACAACATTTTTCTTCGATCATCACCTTTCACTCCAGCCAAAATATCGTAAACCATCAACCCAAAAGAGGTTGCCCACTTTCCATAAGTTCCACCTTTAATTAATGGCATCAACATTTTTTCGGGTAAAACTAGATGGGGAGCCAAGCGATGAACTACTGCTCTTTCTGTTCCAGTTTCTCGGACTAAACCAATGTCAAGTTGCTTTAAATATCTCAACCCGCCATGAATTAATTTAGTAGATTTACTACTCGTTCCAGATGCGAAATCTCGCATTTCCACCAAAGCAGTTTTCAATCCTCTGGCCGATGCATCCAAGGCAATTCCAGCACCTGTTGCACCTCCTCCAATCACTATTAAGTCAAAGGTTTCTGTTTTTAATTTTTCGATATGTTCCTTCCGATTTAAGATCGAAAAGGAGAATTCTGTTGAACTCATTCTATGTTTTTAAATGTGTTTACTTTTATATTAAATAGGTTTTCTTGAAATGTAAATATGCTACAATATTGAATCTTGTTGAGCTTTAGCAATTATTCAAAAACACAACTCTCAGGTCTTGAACAAGTGAAATACGACTTATAATTCTTCGCTTTTTTATCCATACAACCACATAAATCTAACACTTCAATTTTCCGAAAATCAAAACCTTGACTCTCTGCTTGAATAGAAATATATCCCTCGGTCATTCTTTTCCCTTCAGGAAATTTCAATGTATCCAATCCCGTGAGTCCACCTCCGACTACCGCATTCGTATAAGTCAAAACAGTATCTCCTTCAATCAATTGATAAATAATGGAGTCTCCATAAACGATTGCTTCAGCAGTTACCCATTGATCTCCGTGGTAAGTTTTACTCGAAGAATTTACACAATGCGGTTCAAAAAATTCTCCATTCAAAGTTACATGTGATCCTGGAGTACAAAGATTTCCAGTTGATCTTTCGTCCTTTCCATTTCCTGCTAAAAGTTGAAACTCAACCGACAAAGGAAACTCTTGATTGAGTGTCATAGTTTCCACCGGCTGACAATGCAACATCAAACCATTATTAGCAATTGCCCATCCAGCACCTCCGATCGCTTGTTTCCCAACTGCTCGATACTCTGCTCGAAGTCTATAATGGGAAAATTTATTTTCATGAAAAAGATGTCCATATTCATTTCGAAAAGTATCATATTCTGAATAACTCGATTGCAAAAGCCCATCTGTCACTCGGAAAGTATTATTGAAATTATCCCCCATTTTATACCCTGATAATTTTGGGGTCCAACCATCCATATTCTTTCCATTAAAAAGTTGTTGCCACTCTTCAACGTTAGAATTATTAACTTGTTTATCTGAGGAATCACATCCAAGCAAAAAAATAAAACAAATAAAAAAGGTCTGTAGGTTTTTCATTTTTCTATATTATGAATTTTTAAAAACACAAATTTAATCGAAATTCAGTCAATTTCAATTCTTGATTTTGAGGACCATAAAATTAAGGTAAGGCTCCTTTTCAAATACCCTTTGAATATTTTATTCCTTAGAACTTGAAAACTCATAACTCTAGTTATTTTTGTAAAAATTTTATTCATGAAAAACGAAATCCAACAGTCATTCTTCAGCCAATTTTCAGGCAAACCACTTTTGGTAAAATCTCCTGGCCGAATTAATTTGATTGGAGAACATACTGATTACAACAAGGGATTTGTAATGCCCGCAGCCATCGATAATGCGATGTATTTTGCTATTGGAAAAAGTGGAAATACTGTACTAGGAATTCATTCTTTTAACTATGATGAGTCTTTAGTTTTTGAAAATTTGGAAAAAGAAAGTCTTCCTAGTTGGGCCAACTATTTTAAAGCAATTCTTCAAATTTTAAAGGAAAAGGGAATTACCATAAATGGTGTTCAATGTGTCTTTGGAGGAGATATTCCAATTGGTGCTGGTTTATCTTCATCAGCTGCGCTATGTTGTGGATTCATCTTTGGTTTATCAGAACTTTTTGATTTGAATATTTCAAGAGAAGAAATTGCAAAAATCGGTCAAGCTGCTGAACATCGAATTGGATTAAATTGTGGATTGATGGATCAATACGCTGTTTTGTTTGGGAAAAAAGATCATGTATTTCGCTTAGATTGCCAAAGCCTAGAATTAAAATATATTCCCTTCAAATTAGAGAACCACACTTTAGTTTTAATCAATTCTAATATCGAACATCAATTAGCATCAGCTGACTCAGAGTACAATATTAGAAGAGCATCTTGTGAAAAAGTAGTTGAGCTTATCGCCAAGGGTTTTCCTAAAATAAAATCGTTGCGTGATGTTGATTTGCAGTTATTAAAAAAATACAAAAACGAGTTACAACCAATTGATTTCCAAAGAGTTAACTATGTAATTAAAGAAAACAAAAGGGTACATGAGGTAATTAACTATTTGAAAGATAATGATTTGAAAAAAGTTGGAAATGTATTGTTACAAGGCCACCATGGATTGAGTAAAGAGTATGATGTCAGTCTTCCGGAATTAGATATTTTAATTGATTTAGCTAAAAAAGAAACTGGAGTTTTAGGAGCAAGATTGATGGGAGGAGGTTTTGGCGGAGCAACTATTAATTTAGTTTTAAATGAAAATAAAGAAACAACTTTGGCTAACATCAAAAAGCAATATTTTGAATTGACTGGTTTAGAATGTAAAATTCATGAGGTAAAAATTGAGGACGGGGTGAAGGTTATTTGAAGAATTTGAATATTTTAAAATAATATCTCGAGATAATTCTATGAGAAGTGGTCTATGAGTTACGGGGCGGGTTGGGAACGGCGAAAAATGAGGGTGCGGGAGCTTGCCTTGCGTTTAGCTATTTTTCGTCGTGCCCAACCCGCCCCACTTCTCATAGAACAGAACTCATAGACTAATATTCAATCTACCATTTCTTAAAACTAGTGTTTGAATATCCAATATCCAATATTCAATATTCAATATTCAAAAGACCTCAATTATACATTCGAATCATCCCCCTAAAAGCATTTACAAAAAATATAATCTGAGTTAAAATCAAAAGTGTCATCAAAGAAAGGATGGAATTGAATAAATCATAAATGGATAATTGAGCAAAGGTAGAATCATCTGAAATTTGCCAAAACAATATAATTACGAAAATAACAGAAAACACTAAATGCAAAACTCCCATCTTATAATCCGTCTTTATTTTTAGCACTCGATTAATAAATGCATAGAGTCCACCAAAAGTAAAAAAGACCATTGTCACACCTAGCAAAACAAAATAAAACGGCATAATAAGTAGGTTCCCTCCTAAGATTAATTCAACTGTTTTTTCTGGAAATAAAAAAATACAGGTAAGTGAAAAAAACATCAAGAAAAAGCCCGTCAGGCTAAATAACCAATCCACCTTTTTGGCAGGTGAATAATGTCGATAAATCGGTAATTGATCATCAAGTAACATAATAGATTTTGGAAATAAGAAGTAGTTAGTCAGACTACCAATGTTAATAATAATTAGAGAATTGACTTCCAATTTAGGGTAGAAGAATTAATATAATTGGTGTCAACGGAGATGGGAGTTTTTGGATTCTCTTTTAGTATGTCGGGACTAATGTAGAAAGTTGATACTCAAAAACAAAATATTTTACATCCTTTCAAAACCTTTTTTTTATTCAAATACGAATAAAAAATATTTTACAATATATTGATATTCAAATAATTAAGCCTGCTTTGAAATTAAACAAAACAGGCTTAAAATATAAAAAACAAGAGTGTAATACTCTGAATTTATCTATACATCACAGTTTTTACTGCATCAATTACCTTTTTAGGATTCGGCATATAAGCTTCTACATAAGCCGCTGCGTATGGTAATGAAACATCAGGAGCATTCACTCGCACAACCGGTGCATCCAAATAATCAAAAGCATACTTTTGAATTTGATAAGTGATTTCTGAACTAATTCCTGCATAAGGCCAAGACTCATCAACTACTACAATCCGATTAGTCTTTTTCACAGAATTAACAATCGTTTCATGATCTAATGGACGAATAGTTCGTAAGTCAATTACCTCTGCTGAGATTCCTTCTTTTGCTAATTGATCAGCAGCAGCATTTGCCACCAACATCATTTTATTAAAAGAAACAATCGTAACATCAGTTCCTTCTCTTCGAACAGCAGCTTTGCCAATTGGTGTTAAATATTCACCATCAGGTACTTCGCCTTCCAAATTATAAAACTGTTCCGATTCCATCATACAAATAGGATCATTATCTCTAATCGCAGATTTAATTAATCCTTTTGAATCGGCTGGATCGATACAAGAAATTACTTTCAAACCAGGACAATTTGCTAACCAAGCCTCAAAAGTTTGAGAATGTTGTTGTGCTAATTGGCCTGCAGCACCAGATGGCCCACGGAAAACAATTGGGCAATTAAATTCACCTGCTGATTGAGAAAGTGTTTTTGCTGCATTATTAACAATTTGGTCAAATGCCAAAACAGCAAAATTCCAAGTCATAAATTCTACAACTGGTCGCAATCCATTCATCGCTGCTCCTACTCCTATTCCTGCAAAACCTAATTCCGCAATTGGAGTATCTACTACCCTTCTTGCGCCAAATTCATCAAGCATACCTTTACTTACTTTGTATGCTCCATTATATTCTGCTACTTCTTCTCCCATCAGGAAGACACTATCATCTCTTCTCATTTCTTCGCTCATTCCTTCTCGAATGGCATCTCTTAAAGCTAAAACTCTGGACATTGATGTGATTTTTTAGTGAACCGCAAAAGTAGGAAAAACAAGTGAATTTCTTAATTTATAGAAATAAAAAAATCTTTGCTTCTTCTATTTTAATTATTACCAATTTTAATACAATCCTAACTCAAAAAAGTTAACTCCATCGATGATTAAATTAAAAAAGATTAGAATCGAATTTTCAAACAGGAAGTAAAGATTGCCACAGATAAAATGTAGCATAAGATTTCCATCCTCCCCATTTCTCAGCCATATCTTCAATACTTTCAATGGAAGGCTTTTTCTCCAAATTCAATTCTTTTTTAATCGCATTATGAATTCCAACATCAGTAATTGGAAAAGCATCTGGATATCGTAAACATTTCATCAATACATAATCAGCTGTCCAATTTCCAACCCCTTTATGTTCAATTAATTTCGCTTTCGCTTCATCATATGAAAGTTGTGAAAGAGCATTTTTCGAAATTAACCCCTCATCAATTGCTTTAGCCACACCAGTCAAATATTTTATTTTACTTCGGCTAAATTGGAAAGGACGAAGGTCTTCTTCTGTCAATTTTGAAATCACCTTGGCTGTTGGGAACAAATAAAAATCATTTCCTTCAAGGTGATTTTTTTGACCAAAGTTCTCCACCAATCTTTTTTTCAAGGAATAAGCAAAAGTCAAATTAATCTGTTGTCCAATTATAGCCCAACTGATCGCCTCCAAAAAACTAGGAACACCAATCAAACGAAGACCTTGATTTTTCTTACAGATTGATTTTAGCAACTTATCTTTTTTACACATTTTATAAAAACTGGTCAAATCTCGTTTTACATCAAACCATTCTAAAATATGATTAGTTATTATTTTTTTAGAAAAAGAGGTGAGTTCTCCTTTTAAAATCTCCACTCGCAGTCTTTCTTTTTTCCAAAAAACTTGAATCAAAAAGATTTCATTTTCTATTTCTAAGGCAAATTGAACCACTTCATTCTTTACTCGAAACAAACATTCCAAATCTGACCGCTGTAGAAACCTCAAACATTCCGAGAAATTAAAATCTAAAGGAGTTGAAAAGGAAAATTTTTTATTCATAATTGAAGATCGAAATTATTAGAAACGATTTGTATTTGATTAAACTTTCTGATATTTTTGCAGTTTTAGTGGAAGGGTGTTCATTTATTGAGAACAACCTTAATTTTTTACAATAATAAAATAAATAATGGCAATTATAATTACTGACGAATGTATTAATTGTGGAGCTTGCGAACCTGAGTGCCCAAACAATGCAATTTACGAAGGAGGTGTAGAATGGTCTATGTCAGAAGGAACTACCTTAGCTGGAAAATATACTCTCGAAGATGGGAAAGAAGTTGATGTTGATGCTTCCAATGCTCCTGTTGAAGAAGATTATTATTTCATTACTCCTGATAAATGTACTGAATGCATGGGCTTCCATGAAGAACCACAATGTGCAGCGGTATGTCCTGTAGATTGTTGTGTTCCTGACCCTGATCGTGAAGAAACGGAAGAAGTTCTTTTGGCTCGTCAAGCGACTTTACATGCTTAATTGGACATTTTAACTATTTAGAAAAAAAACTGATAGCATTTAACATGCTATCAGTTTTTTTTTGCTGTATTTTAACTTAATTTTTAACAACGAGGAGTTCAATTTTTTCGTTTTTAGAATTAATTCCTTTTGTTGTAGTTTTTTCTCATCACGGATTACACAGATTTTTACAGATTCTTTTTGAAAATTAATCGGTGGTGAATTATCAAATAATATTATGAAGCATAAATATTTAATTCTATTGTTCATCGGAATCTCAATTTCATTTTCGAGCTGTTTCTTTTACTCTTTCAAAGGAACAAGTATTCCTGCGGAGGTTGATACTTATTTTGTTGAAAGATTCGATGTAAGAGCAAGTAGTGCCATTCCAACTTTAGGACAAACTTTATCAGAAGCGCTTAAAGATAAAATTCGTAATGAGTCAAATTTAAAGCAAACAGAAACCGATCCTCATATCGAATTTAAAGGAGTAGTAACTGATTATTATATAAGTTCGGAGGCACCTCAAGCTGGAGAAACAACTGCCTTTAACCGCTTGACCATTACCCTTTCGGTGGAATATATTTATCATTTGGATGAGAAAAAAAATTGGAAAGAGAACTTCAGATCATTTTCTGATTTTGGAAGTAATGTCAATTTAATTGATGTACAAGATGATCTTATTGACGCTATTCAAGAAGAGATGATTGAAAAGATATTTAATAAAGCGTTTAATGATTGGTAGATCTACTGCCTGGATCTCCAAAACACTTAGATTCTTAGCAACTTTTTAGTTATCTTTGAGTTTAAACAACCATACATTGAAGCGCAATTGATTAGCAGATTATTAGAAAAAAACATTCAATGACAGCGGAGAATTTTTCATATTATTTAAAAAATCCAGGACACTTATATCAAGTGTCTTATCAAGAATTGAAAAGCTTGGTCGTACAATATCCGTACTGCCAAAACTTAAGATATCTTCTATTGACTAAAAGCCAAATTGAAAATTCTGAAGAATATCAAAAGGATTTGGCATTAGCAGCTACTTATCATGTTGATCGAAGTTATTTATATCAGTTAATTCATCAAGAAGAAAAAGTGGAGAATGCTGAAAACTTTGTTTTAGAAGAGGATTATTTAGAATTAAAAGATCTCTCAACTAATCAAGTAGAACAAACTGGAGTGCCGCAAGCATCTATAATTTTAGAGCAGCAAGAAGAAACTTTGCCTCAAGAGGATGCCTTGGAATTACCCAATCTTGACGTACCACCCACAACTCAATTAACTAATTCTGTCATTCCACAGGAAGCCATTAATGAAGTGTCAGACGATGGTATTGAAGAGGAAGAAAAGGAAGATAAAGATGATGAAATGGATTTAACCAATTCATCTGGATCGGATATACCAACCTCTTCCCTTCCCGAAGATTCAATTGAAGGGGAAGCTGCTGATAGTATCTCTGATGAGTCCGATATGCTATCATACATGGAGAAACCTAAAAAAAGTAAATCTGTCATTGAGCAACTTTTGGGAAAACACAAAAAGCATAGCAAAAAACAAAAAGGTAAAGTAATTTCACTTTCTTCTGAAAAAGAAATTAATATGGAGGATGAACTTGAATCTCCTACCTCTCAAAAAGAAAATGATTTTAAAGATTTAACACCTATAAAAGAAACGCCAAGGTTCGGTAAAGAAGTACTTTTTGAAATCACTAATAAGACTGACAAAGAATTGGATGCCTTGATGGAAAAGGCAAATCAATTTGATGAGGAAGAAACAATTGATGAAAAATTAGGATATTTAGATTCAAAAGAGGAAACAATAACTGAAGATTCCGTACAACCATTGGAAGCTTCTGCTCCTGCTCCAAAAACTTCCTTCAAAAGTTACCTTGACCAATTTCAACCTCCTCCCGGAGTCATAGAAGATTTAGAGACAGAGGATGAAATAACAAATGTCATTGATGAAGCTTTGGAAGAAGAAAAAGAAGAGATTGGATTGATGTTTATCAAAAAGAAGAAGAAATCAAAAAAGAAAAAGAAGAAATTAATATCCAAAATCAAAACGAAAAAAAAAGATAAAGAGGCTAGAAAAATGAAGAAGGATAAAAAAGAAAAGAAAAAGAAGAAGAAAAAAGCTAAAGTGATTGCCGAAGCCAACAAAAGTGTCCAACATAGTGATGATATTTTATCAGAAACATTGGCAGAATTATTGGCCAAACAAGGTAGTCGCAAAAAGGCAATTCGAATGTATAAACGATTAAGTTTGATTTTTCCTAAAAAAAGCAGTTTCTTTGCAAAAAAAATTGCGAAACTTAAAAAATAATTCAATATGTTATCAGGTATTACAGTATTAACCGCTCTTGTTTGCATTATGTTGATGGGAGTAGTTTTAATCCAAAATCCGAAAGGAGGAGGAGTTGACGCGACTTTTGGTGGAAATGCTTCTAACCAAATTTTCGGCGCAGCTAAATCGACAGACTTTGTTGAGAAATTAACTTGGGGCTTAGCCATTGCTTTGTTCGTACTTTGTATCGTTGCTGCATTAATTGCAGGAGGTGGTGCAGAAGTTGCTTCTGGTTTAGAATCAGGAGGAAACTAGTTTAGTTTCTTTTTTTATAAAAAAACGG
>CAJQQY010000445.1 GCA_905480595.1 uncultured Saprospiraceae bacterium
CCACTTCAAAAGGTAAATCGCCAAACCAAGGATTCAATCTTCCCTGATGTCCTTCACAAAAAATTATCTTTTTAGCCTCAAAATGTTTGTAAGAAACGATATCATCATTTATCTTAACTTGTTGGTAATCAAATAGTTCTACATTCATCATGTTCTTATCCGCAAAATATTCTTTTGATTTTTCTAATAACAACGGCATATCAACTTGAGCTGAATATTGAACTTCCCCCAAAGCTTCTCCTTCAATTATTTTGTTTTTAAACAAACCATAATCATTGGACTCAATTACATATTTTTCTACCAAAGGATCACCAGTTTTTTCTAACCAATGATTTTCATCCTTTATAGAAAATAAGACTCTGAGCACATTTCTTTGATGGTAAAATTTCACTCCAAACAATTCTTCAAGACGTTCGTAAGTTGATTTAGCAGAAGGGATTAACTGATCAATCAGCCACCCCTTAACAACTCTTCTACCGGTCACAGGATTCACAATTCCTGCTGCAACTTTGGAGGAACTTCCTAAATAATTATTGTCAAAAATTTGGACGGTTTTACCTTTTCTTAAAAGCTCATGAGCTAATAAAGTTCCAGCTAAGCCTTGTCCTACGATGAGATAATCAGATATTATTTTTTCGATGTTCTTTTTATTTTATGAGTTTTGGTAATTACTCACCACTTCAAATCACCTTGTGAGTAGAAATAAATTTAAAGATTTTTCAAAAATTCTCTATCAGCTTTCTTCAATTTTTGCACGACCAAGTCATAAGAATGATCAATTAATTTACAAAGTAAATCCATCTCTAAACCATTCTCAAAATATACTGTATTCCAATGTTTTTTACTCATGTGCCACCCTGGAATTATGTCTTCATATTCTTCCCTTAATTCGATGGAATATTCTGGATCACATTTCAAATTAACTCGAAACTCCTCTGCCTCCAAACCTGTAAGAGCAAACATTTTTCCCATAACCTTAAATACTAAAGTTGTTTCGTCAAAAGGGAAATCTTCAGTCACTCCATTCTTAACTAGGCAATAATTTCGGAATTCTTCAATATTCATAATAATGTAATTTTGACATTAAATTCGAAGCAAATGTAAAAACTAATGAACAAAAAACACGCTATGTTATTATATTGTGGTTAACAATTTTATATAATCTAATTTGATGAAAAGTAAGTTTAAAAAAAAAATACATGATCCTAATGAATATCATTCATTAAGATTCCATCCTTACAATATTGCATTGACCCTTGGCTTGTTTAGCATAACCGCTTTGTTCCTTGCTTTCTCCGCTGCATATGTCTATACTCGAGTCCAGTTTCCAGAAATTCCAGCAATTAGTTTGTCCCCTATATTTTTCGTGAATACCATTCTTTTGCTTGCTAGTAGTTGGTCAATCGAGTGGGCCAATAAGGCCTATTTAGCAGATAATACTGGCGATTATCAACGAGCACTAAAAGTAACCGTTGCTTTTACCATTCTTTTTATGATTGGCCAATTTGTTGGATGGAATGATTTAAGTAGCCAATTGGATTCTCAATTTTTAGCTTCTAATTTATCTTCCTATTTATATTTGATTTCAGGTTTGCACTTTGCTCACCTTTTAGGAGGATTGCCATTTTTGTTGATTTTCTATTATGTCGCTGAAAAACGAATGAAAGAACCGGTGAGTGTTTTGGTTTATTTTTCTGATCCTGAAAAGCGGTTAAAATTAAAGCTACTCACTACCTATTGGCATTATTTAGATATACTTTGGATATATCTAATATTGTTTTTCTTGGTGAATAGTTTTATTAGTTTTTAAGGAATTATTCCTCACATTATTGATGGAATTTTTTTTCCAATTAGTTTTATTATTTTTGAATATGGAATGAATAAATTATTCTTTAATTATTCCTTGATAACAATTTCGATATATAATATAGCTATGAATTTTTCCTTCTTATTGATTCCATTTCTTTTACTTTCTAATTTTCTTTTTTCTCAAAAAGATCCTATTCGTTACGGGAAAATATCCAAGATTGAAAAAAACATCCAAAAAAGTAATCTTGATCCTGACGCTAATGCAATAATTCTTTGTGATTTTGGAGAAATTAACTTCCAAGGCAATTCAGTAGAAATTACACGTCATACTCGAATTAAGATTTTAACCCAGAATGGATTGAATGAGGCCAACATTGTTTTACCATACGTATTTAAGGATAACCGAGAGCGCATTTCTAAAGTAAAAGCTCAAACCATAAATATAAATTCAGAAGGAAATGTAGAAAAAATCAAAATCAAAAAAGATCAATTCTATACTATTGATGTAAATAATATTTTGAAAGAAAAAAGGTTTACTTTCCCGGATGTAAAACCAGGTTCTATCATTGAATTCCAATACACGAAAATAACCGAGAAGGTGGTTACCTTAGAAGAATGGACTTTTCAAAATAAACTACCTACCCTCAAAAGTCAACTTAATGTTGTTGTTGGTGGAAATCTTGATTTTAAGATTGTTTATAATGGAAATCGTCTAATCAATAAATATGGAAATAATGATTCTAACTCTTGGTTTTTAGAAAACCTAGCTCCCATAAAAGAAGAAACTTATTGTCCCAACCCTAAAGATTATATTGAGTCCATTCGATTTCAACTTGCTGGCTACCATCAATATTCTTCTATACCAACTGGTAAAATGGAGTATGTGAAATTGATGACAACATGGGATAATCTAGCAAAAGAAATGCTTTCTTTCAAAGCTTATAAAAACATCTTAAATCAAAAAAAAGAATCCAATAAATTACTTCTTCAAATAATCAATGGAAAGGAGGAGGACCTAGAAAAAGTTAAAAAAATATATTCTTTTGTACAAAATGAAATTGATTGGAATGGTCAATACCACTTGTTTCCAGAAGAAAGTTTTTCAAGAATAATGGAGCAAAAAAGAGGCAATAATTCTGAAATAAATCTTTGCCTTGTCCGTCTTTTGCAAAGTGCTGGCTTGGATGCTAACCCATTAATTATTAGTACAAAAGGGAACGGACTAATAACTAAAACATATCCTCTATACAATCAATTTAACCACATTCTTGTTCAGGTAAAAATTGGAGAAGAAGATATATTGATGGATGCTGTTAGTAATTTTAGACCTTATAATTTATTAGCTAAAAATGATTTAAAGCCTTTTGGCTTTTTATTACATAAAACAGAACCCCGGTGGATTCTTATTGAATATCCTACTAAAACTAAATCTATAATTGTAAACAATTTAATATTTAAGCAGAATGAAATGAAGTTCAATATTTCTTATGCTTTTTTCGAACATAAGGCGGTTGAATATCGAAGAAAATTCCTCCAAGAAGAAGTGAAAGAAAACTTTATAACAACGCATTTGCAAAATACGTTTGACGGGAATGATATGGATTTAGATAGTTTTAGAGTCAAGAATTCTCATGACTTAGAAAAACCTTTTTTAATTACTTGTTATTTCACAAAAGCTCTAAAAGATGGACAGGAATTAGATATAATTTA
Source organism: uncultured Saprospiraceae bacterium (assembly GCA_905480595.1). Taxonomy (GTDB): domain Bacteria; phylum Bacteroidota; class Bacteroidia; order Chitinophagales; family Saprospiraceae; genus CAJQQY01. The sequence continues at coordinate 3,520 of CAJQQY010000445.1, forward strand.
TCTAAATCCATTTTTAAAAAAGCATTTTGATAAGAATCCATTTGTTAATCCTATTCGGTATTTACCTGTTGATTTTATCTTGCCTTCTTCCGAGAAGTTCATTTATAATCTAAAGATACCTGATGGATTTGAATTAGCCGAAATTCCTAAAAGTATCAAATATTCAACTGATAGTAAAAAGGTTTCTTATACCTATGGATTTTCTTATGCTGAAGGAGGGAAAGTTCAACTCTGTAGTAATTACAAAGTAATTCATCCTTTAATTATGCCTGATGAATATGGTGCATTGAGGGAACTTTATAATAAAATGATGGGATTACAATCGACTCAATTGGTGCTGAAGCGGAAGTAGTTTTTCAAAGTACAAAATTCAATCTTTATCATAAAACTTCAATCCCTTTTCCAATCTCTCCATCATCTTCGCAATTCGTTCCGCTTTAGTTTCTTCTTTTTTTGCAGAATAAATCCAATCCAAATATACCTTTCTTTCTCCGTCGGAAAAACTCAAATAGGTTTTCAATGTTGATTTCGATTCCATTTCAAAACAATCCATTATTTCTTTTGGAGTCTCGACTGGAGATTCATCCGCATATAAAATAATGTGAGCCATATCGCCAGCTTCTTTCTTTATTTTCTTTCTAATCTGAGCTTTGACAGGCAAAAAAAGTTTCCCATCTCCCATTGGCATTAATTTGTATTGTTTTAATTCGTAGTCATCTATTTTCCCTTTTACAGTTACCCATCCAAATGGTTTTTCTTTGTTCTGAAGTACTTCAGGAATAACTGCGTAGGTCCAACCACCTTTGCCAGGGAATTTTTCCAGTAAGTATTTTTTATTAACTAATGGTTTTTCTTTTTTCATTTTCTAAACTTTTCAATCTGATTTAAATACCAGTCTTTTTCTGTGAAAATAGCAACACCCATTACTCTCTTCTCTAAAATTTTCAACTTCCTTTTTTGTCATAATTAGAAGATTCAACAATACTCTTACAAAACTAATTAAGTTATCATAATTCTCTCGGCGGTAGCCCAAATCTTTTCTTCATTGCAAATAAACTCGAAGACTATCCAACAAGTTTTACTGATTTCAATATGGAACCAAATTGAAAATGTGGATTTTTAGAATGGGAAATCACCAACAATCGAATGATTGTTTGGGAAAAACCCTTAGAGAAAAATGAAGCTATGAAGCATGGAGTAAATTATTTCAGTTTTAATTTGTTGAGTCTTTCCAGTTTTGAAAAACTGGAAGGACTTTTTTTATTTTAAAAAAGTTTTAATTGCCCATCGTCATCTTTTTTGGGGTCATTTTTTTTTGAAAAACCTTCTGTTGTTCTTCCTCCATATTTCCAAGACTCCCTTCTTTCCTTTTCCAAAAGTTTATCAAATTTATCATTTGGTTCAAAGTCCTTTTCAGCTCGCTGAGCAATTTTCCCTAATTTTTCAATCGCTCTAGTTTTATCAGACAAACCAATTTTAGAACGATCCACCGCAGCTCTCAAGGTCTGAATAGTTTCATCATAAACTTTGGTAGGAACAGGGAAAGGCGTTCCATTTTTTCCACCATGAGCAAATGAAAATCGAGCTGGATCAGTAAACCTAGAAGGAGTTCCATGAATCACTTCGCTAACTAAAGTCAAAGATTGAAGTGTCCTTGGGCCAAGTCCTTTGAGCAAAAGTAAATCTTCAAATTCTGTCGTTTGTGATTCTTGTGCTAGCCATAAAATACTGCCTAATCTTTTTAAATCAACATCTTTAGCTTTGATATCGTAGTATTTTGGTAAAACCATTTTGGCAATTTCGCCCAACATTTTGTTAGGATGCTCTTTAGTGATTTCTAAAATTCCTGATTGAGTTGGTAAGGCATTTTTATCTACCAAATTTATTATATCTCCTTGATAATCACCGCAAATAGCTGCATGTGGTTCTTGTACAAATGACTTAACATTTTCAGAATGCCAATGATAACGACGGGCACTTCTATCCTCCGTTTTCATTCCTTGTTGGATGACCGTCCAATCACCCTCAACACTTAAAACAAAATTATGCAGGTATAAATTGAACCCATCTTGCACCGCAGTATTGTCCACTTTAGCGCTTAATTTACTACTTCGAATAAGTTGGTCTGCATCTAATCCAGTTTGGTTTCCGATGCGTAAAAGTTCGTGAGGGGTCTGAGTAGATTGTTTTCCTTTCCCTCCACATATGTATAGACCTAATTGTTTAGAGTGAGGATTAATAGTCTTTTTCAATGCACTCATTACCGCAGTTGTCACCCCTGATGAATTCCAGTCCATTCCAATCACCGCTCCGAAACTTTGGAACCAAAATGGATCAGACATACGGCTCAAAAACCCCTTCGTCCCTTGCTCTTCAATGATTGCTTCTACCATTGCCAAACTAAGTTTAGTCATTCGATCAAATAACCATGTAGGTATACTTCCTCCCATCAAAGCCAAATCTGCTGATCCCGAATTTTTCATATTATTCCTTTTTTGAGAGCTTCTTTATATGCTAATAAATATCTCACGCCGAATGATTGGTAAGGTGCCCAGTTTTGAGCAATGGCTTTTTGTTGCGCTTTGACTCTGGCTGATGGATCGATTGGATAAAGTTTAGTCATCATTAATTTTAAATGATAATCATCTGCTGGAAAAATATTTTCACGTTGCAAAGTGTATAATAGAATCATTTCAATGGTCCACGGTCCCACTCCCTTTATTTCAGATAAGATTTTGCGAACTTCGGTATCTTCTTTTTTCTCCCAATCAATTTTATTGTTTTCAAAAAAATCTAAAACGCCAAGAATGGTTTCATATTTTTTGGTGGAAAGTTTTAAGTTTTTAAAACCATCTCTTTCAAGTGTTTCAAAATTAGACACATCCATAGTCTTTTGAAAAATCTTTTTCGTACTTCGATAATGAATCTGTTGCTCTATGATGCAACTCATTAAATCATGAAATACATTTTGGGTACTTTCAATTTTAGGCAAGTCAATTTTATGGATGATGTCTTGAAGAATATCATCGCTTTGGGAAAGGTGCTTTTTTATTTTGTTGGTCATCTAATCTAATATTTTTTAGTATTAAACTTAGTACCTCTCTTTGATATCTTGAAATCCTTTAGTCAAAGCTTTAATGATTCCTTTTTGCTTGGGATCATAGACCCAGTTAGTATCAAAAACGTTGACCAAATCACTACTCGCATTTCCCCCCAAAGTCAAACAATGAAACTGTGTATTTTTGTTTTGTTGATGAAAACGAATTTGCTGAAAAACGTCGTCATCTAATTTATGCATGATAAAATCCGAGACCATTAAAATATCAGCATCCTCATAATCATTAGTTCCTAGTTGTCTAATCGCTTCATAGATAGCAAGCGTCGCGTCTGTTCCTCCATAAAATGACATTTGTAAAAAGTCTGCAATCTCATTGATACTATTTGCAATATCATGTAAGTCTATCGTTTGAATTCCAGTCGAAAAATTAATCATGTAGGCCTTTCGATTTTGATTCATGGCCATTTTCAAAATTCCCAAAGCCAATACTTTTGCAATTTGTTCAGGACGACCTTCCATACTTTCACTAGTATCAATACAAATGATAAATGGTCCTTTTTCTTTTTGATTAATCCGCTGATTTATTTCAGTAAAATGGTCTTCACTCTTCACTAACTTTTTGTCTTCATAACGAAAAGTCATTAGTTTTTTATCAGCATATTTTTTTAAGAAAAGTAATTCAGTATCCTGATCACCAAGCAATCCAGCTTCAGCAGTAAGCATATGATTAAGGTCATCGCTTTCCTGCACACCCACTATTTCTGTACGTTGAGATTCATCCACTACCCACTCTTGGCGAATGATTGTTTTCTCTATTTCTTCTTCTTCAATTTCTATTTCAGCTTCTCGCATATTGCCTAGAAGGTCAGCAAGTTCTTTAACTGACTCTTCATTTTGCAATAATTCATCATATTGATTCAACACATCGAAAGAAGTTTCTTGCCATAATTTTCGAGATAAATCCCAGCCAAAATAATCAGTAAAAGGATCTATAAATTCTCTTAGTTTAGAATACTCTTTAACTTTTTCATCCAAGAAATCTACATAATCTTGTTTCTCTTCCTCAAATTTTGACATCTGAAAATCTAAGATTTTTGCATGAAGCAAGGCATCCCATTGCGCCAGAATATCATGAAGAATTACTTCTATTTTTTCTACACGCTCTGCTGAAATTTCTTCAATAGCTTGAGAAGCGATTAGCGTTTTAAATTTTTCAATAAAAAAATAGGTATCAATTTGATCTCTCGTGTACAAGCTACTAATGTACGCAGGAAGGGCACTCCAACGATTTACAAAAGCTTTCATGGGTGTTACTGCCCAACCTTCTAGCCGCTGAATTTCATTTTCAAAATGATTTTTAGTTCTTACTTTTTTGTAAGTTTTCTTTAACCAATAAAGCGTATCAAGGATGATTTGTTTTCGAATTTTATTATTGTATTTGGTGATATCAAGTAGCCCTTCGATCAAGAAAATTTGATCTAATGCCTTCCGAAAATACTCATAATATTGATCGTTGAGATCAGGAATAATATTTTTGTCAGGATCAAATTTGTTCTGAATATATTGGATGATATACGTACGCATTTTTTTATCAAGTAAATTTCCAAACTCGATAAATCTTTTATACTCCTGTTCTAATTCTTTTTCTAAATCTTTAACCATTTTATTCAATTAAAACATTTAAACATTCGTATAAGAAAACTGTAACTTCTCCAATTGTAATTTCAAATTCTCTAAACTACTCTCCACCTCTTGAAAATTCTTTTTTACAATCTCAGCAAAATCAGCTTCGACAAATAAATTTTTATTCAAACCATTTAATTCTTCTGGTGTATTCTCAGACATATTTTTTATCTGTTTTTCAATAAATGCCGTTAGCTTTTGGTAGCGTTCATCCCAATGTTTTTGTAAGATGTCGTGAGGCGGTTTCATAATAACCTCAGACTTGTCAATTAACTTGGTAGTCAATTTGTAAATGTTTTGTTTGGAATCATGGTTAATCACAATGGTGTGATTTTGTTTTCCTTTAGAAGCACGAATCCGATTGACTAGGTTTTTATTTTCGTCATAAAAATTAGTGACCATTTCTCCCTCAATAGTCAATTGACGATATTGATTAATTTTGAGATAAACCCCTTGAAACTTATTATCTTCTTTTTCAATTTCAAAATATTCATCCTCGATAGACATGAGTTGTTCCTCATTAACGATGTGAGTAATTTTGATTTCTTTTTCAACATCCTCTTGAAATTCTTTTACTTCTTTTTTAAGCATCGTTAAATTAACCGCCATGGTATAACCATGCTTTGCAACTGCATCAGTCAAGATTTCTCGAATTTTTACTTTCTGAGAAGGACTTCCCCATAAGCAATGATGCATCAAAAAACAATCCATCAAATCCACTTTTTTTCTCCCATTCAAAAATGCAGCAGCCCTCAACAGGCGGATAATTTTTTTCCATCGTCGATCATGTACAATGATGGGATCACCGCTGGTAGTTCGGGCGTTGTATTCTGCTAACTTTACTTTGACTAATTGAATCGTATTTAAAACTTCAGGGACAACTTCTATCTGATCTATTTCTTTACTCCAGTTTTCCAATTCCTCATTACTCAACTTAAGTTGATCTGGAATATCATCTTGATAAACATCATTGACATCGGTAATCATCTCTAGGAAATTTTGGAACTGTTTGATATTTCCCATCTCTAGACGTAAAAGGAAACGATCCCAAATTGGAGCTAGATTGGCATTTTTAGGAGGCAACTCATTAGATGCAGTAATAATACCACGAATATCCACTTTCAAATCTTCTTCCCCATTTCGATATATCTTTTCATTCAAAATAGTCAAAAGTGCATTTTGAATTGCCGGCCCAGCTTTCCATATCTCATCTAAAAACACAATGTTGGCACCCGGTAAATATCGATCAGTTAACCGTTCATATTTATCTTCTTCTTTTAGTTTCTTAATCGACACAGGACCAAAAACCTCATCAGGTGTACTAAACTTACTCATGAGATATTCGAAAGATGTGCCATCAAGGAAAGCATATTTTAACCTCCTGGCTATTAAACTTTTCCCTACTCCTGGAGGCCCTAAAAGGAAAATACTCTCTCCAGCAATAGAAGCTAGTAAGGAAAGATGTACAGGTTCTTCACGTTCATAAAGACCATTGCAAAGTGCATCTAAAAGTGCAGTTACTTTTTGTCTAACAGAAATGGATGATTCTATGGATTTTGTCATTTTTGATCTGATATTGATTATACCAGATGTAACAGGTGAGAAAGGAATTGGTTGTAAAAGAAAGGAGGACTTTTATGTGGACAAGCTTAATAAAATTCAAAACTTACCTAAGATGTTTAATTGAAATTATATTGAATAAAATAAAAAGCTACCAATTCTAAAATTGGTAGCTTTTTATTTTATTCAATGAAATTCGATAAGTAAGATGTTCTAATTACGACCTCTTGATGATTTATCAAAATCACCAAACTTAAATTTCCCTCCTACTCCAATCGTAATAAGCGACTGTGATCCACTTTCTGATCCATCCAAATTTGTACCTACGTTATAAAATCCTACATCTATTCCAAATTTATTCCTCTTACCAAACATCAATCCAAAGTTCCCTCCTAGATAGGAAGCGCCGTTGGATTGGATACCTGTGATGAACTGATACATAAATCTTGGTGTAACATTTATCGCCACATTATCTGTAGGATAGTAGCTCATGTAGATTGGAATACCGATATTATAAGCTGCTCCAAGAATCGTCCCTACTTCAAATCCAGGGGCAAGAGCAAATGATGATGATTGATCCCCCACCACTTGATATTTCATATATGTACTTAAATTTAAATTAGTACTTGCTCTGATCCCTATATCAAATTTATCTGTAATACCATATTTGAAGGCTCCTTCAAAATTTGGAAATGAGATGGTATTATTGATATCTAAAGTATCAAATATATCCTCGTCATCTTCAAACAAATCGGGTACTCTGGTAAAGTTTCCAGAAATGGTCAATTCAGAATTATCTTTACCTACTGTTCTTCCCTCTTCAAATCCTGTAAGCGATGCACAGCTAGACATTAAAAAAATAAATCCAACAGTTGCTGCTAATAAGTTTAGTTGCTTTTTCATAATTGTTTTTTTAGGCCGATAGTATTATAATTTTATCGGCCTGTAATTTGGTGAATAAATATTTTAATTTTCGGGTCAAATATAGTAAAATAGATTTGATACAATCATAATTGGTGAAATAATGCCTTAGCTCTGATAACTGCTATCCAATAAAAAACCAACCAAAATTAAAAGGATAACTGCTCTTTAAAATGCTGCGCATTTACAAGAACCAAAGTAGCGGGTTTAGTCTGACCGTTTACAAGTCCAACCAGACAATATATCGAAGGTTTACAGACCAGATAGCACCCCTCAATTTCATTAAGTTAAAAAAACGAATATTCCATAAGTAACAAAGGTGTCGGCATCAGATTCATCTGAGATTTTAGCTAGCCAGAGAATCTGAGACTCATGATAATCTCAACCCATTTTACAAAAAAAAGCTGCTAACTTATACAGTAGCAGCTTCCTCTTTTATTGATACAAATAACGAATACCATCCGTCATTTTAATTCCAATAATCTTTACAAAACAAAAACTTCAACTGGCGGGCACACATCACTCTTCCGTTGAAATGTCCCAATAAAATATCCTTGCACTTGAACTCGCTGTTCTACGACTCCGACTTCTAGCACAAATCGCTTACCTGAAGAACTCGTCCCGTTTGTGGAAGTCACGCCACCATCAGTAGAATGTAACAAACTAAACTCTCTTGCCCCTGTCGGAAAATTAACCAACTCCCCTACTATCGTTCCTGACTTTACGCCACGACGAACATATTTAAAAACAGGCATCGGCAAAGGTTGATTACTCCGCTGCGGTTTTTGTCTGATACTAAATCCTGCACCTGTCGCATATACTTCGCTACCATCTGCATTGAGTTCGGTCAACAAAACTAATGTTTGCAAATCCTTCAACAATTTGATTCGGTCTTGTTTCTTGATCAAGTTTAGAGTCTTACCGCCATCCGCTGCGGCTTCGACCGATTTGGTATATACGTCAAACGAAGCTTTGACAATATCTACTTGTTCTTGTAGTTTGACATACTGAACTATGCCATCGGTATTGCTAAGTATTTGTAGGACAAAAGCAATTAGTTCAGCATCATTAAATCTTTTGAAATCTAATAAGATTTTAACATTCATAATTATAGAAATTTAAAATTTGGTAAAAAGTGATATCGGGAATATTATTACCAATAAACTTTCCAATATTCACAAAAATGGTTAGTTGATCATTGAATATTGTGACAACATTTTTGGGGAATTATCGTGAAGGCGTATCTTGATATCATTTTATTTACTTGGGGAAAAGCTAAAATAAAGTTTACCTAAACCGTTTGGAAATGTGATAATTTTTGCATTGCTCGAAGCGTAATTTTATTACTTTATCCACAGTAATTTTTTAATGCTGCAATCTTGCAAAACTTTCTAGTTCCCTTACATAGTTTTTTAGCAGAGGAAATTAATTATTTTGAAAAGGAACTTTTTGGTTATGTGGGGGAAGGGTTTTCTTTTGCTGGGGAACTATTCTTTTCTTTCATTTGACTTATTGGTTAAGTCGCTTTTTAGAATTTTTTTGTAGGGGGAGTTTTGTTTTTTGGTTAGGGGCTTTTTTGTTTTGGAGTGGGAGTTTTTTTGTAGGCGCGAGGAGTTGTGGGAGATTGTAATTGCATAGTTTTTTTGTCAGGGGAAAATGTTTTTTGTTGGGGTATTGTTGTAGAGTACAACGGGAGAAATTAGAAAAATCGCCGCTAGAGCTGAGCCTCTTGCTCGTGTTTACTTTTAAACGGTTTTTAGATCATAGATATTTAGCGTCTTTTAAACTAAAGACCGAGTGCGGTTAGCTTTAGAGTAAATACCAAGCAGGGAATCAAGTCTTCAAAAAATATTTAATGTTTCAAAAATTGAATCACAAATAACATCGAATGTTACACTTCATGGATTAAGGCACAGCTTTGCTACTCACTTGATCGAAAAAGGTGTTCCGCTTCATGTGGTACAAGAACTATTAGGGCATTCCTCTATAAAAACAACAGAAATATATTTGCATATTTCAAGTAAGTTTAGGAAAAAATTACGAAGTCCATTAGATGACCTTGATATATAATCCTTTAAATATATTTTTGTAATTTTATTTCTGAAATATTGTAAATAACTTTTAGGAGTAAAAACAAAAGTTTAAAAATAATAGTAATCAAAAAGGGCTAATTTGTTATAAATGATTTGATGTAAATAGATTACACATTAAATCTATACGAAATATGATACCTTTTGGATTGTGGATATATCGCTACTAGTAGCGATATAAACAAGTTAGCTACAAGTAAAAAGAAAAAAAATAGAGCAGTTGTGAAAAATAGATTAAAATTTAAAATTCTAACCTTGTTGATTTTGGGAATCATAAATATCTCAAAAGCAAATTTTCATAAATTTAAAATAGAAGTAAAAAAAGAGGGCAAAGAAATTATTGATTATGAAATATATTTTCAAAACCAAGATGAAATTTTTGTTCCAAATTGGAATAACAAAAACGAATTTGGATTTAATGGTATACCTCTCAATTCAAAAACAGAAATAATAATTCAATATCGAAATAGAGAATACAGAATAAATAAAATCCCAATTGAAATTTTACAAAGTGCTAAAATCATTGTAGAATTTGGTAATAATAAAGAATCAAATAAAAAGGTAAATACTGAAGATTTTTTCTTTACCTCATTTAAAGGTTGTGAAATTTCACTCAGTAAATATGGAAAGGTTTTTTATGCCGATTTCTGTTTTCAAAATAATGAAAGGCAAAGTAAAAAGCCATTAAAGGCAAAGAAGAAAAAAAGACGATTATTTAAAAAGAAAAGAAACCTGTAGCTAACAAAGTATATACGCCAATCGTCAGCAAAAGCTGACGACTGCGCATATACAAAACCGTCAAACTGTGAAAAAACCTACCTAACAATACATTTACAAATTCAAAATTTCGTATCTTTAAGAGTATCAAAAAAACTAAATTCAGATGCTCAAATCTCATCAAGATCGCAATCAACTTCAGATGATGTCGCTTGATTCAGCAGTCGCCAAAGACAGTATTGTCAGAGTGATCGATGTTTTTGTCGATCTACTTGACTTAAAAGAAATTGGCTTCATCATCAAAGGTCAAATCAAAAATGGCGCACCTGCTTTTCATGCCGCCGACTTACTCAAGTTATATTATTATGGTTACTCCAACCGAGTTCGATCATCTCGCAGACTTGAACGTGAAGCGATCACCAATCTCGAAGCCATTTGGCTAATCAAAGGTTGCCGACCTAGCTATAAAACCATTGCTGATTTTAGAAAAGATAATCCTAAAGCCTTGAAAAATGTCTTTACTATTTTTAATCGCTTTTTGCTAGAGCAAGATCTTTTTGATACGGATACAGTTGCTATCGACGGTTCCAAATTTCAAGGTCAAAACAGTACTAAAAACAACTACAATGAAAAAAAGGTAAAACAACATCTAGACCATATTAAAAAGAAAACACAACAATATTTAAATGAAATGGATCGACTTGATCAAGTCGAAAAAGAAACAGAAATTGAGTTAGAACAAAGAATTGAGATTTCCAAAAAACTCGATCACCTCCAAAAAAGAAA
>CAJQQY010000446.1 GCA_905480595.1 uncultured Saprospiraceae bacterium
GCTGTAAACCGTAGGTCCACAAACGTACATACCAATAAATCCGTCAGTAATTGGTTGGAAAAGTTCTTTTTGTCTAGTTAGACTGTTTTGAATGTAAAGCTCATTTTTCATGCGGCAAAATTACATATTTCGTTTTTAAAATAAATGTCATGTAGATTTTTTTCTTAATGTTTTTTTAAGAAAAAGTATTGAGATTTAGGGTAATGGATATTGAGGGTCGAGTGCATCCCAATACTCAAAGTCTCATATCTCAGAAAGCTATTTTACAAATAACTGGAAAATGATCAGAATAGTTCTCTCTTAAAATTTCATGAATTTGCACCTCAATTTTTTCGTGAGTCAAAATATAATCAATGCGAAGTGCAGGAATACTTCCCGCATAAGTAGTGCCAAACCCCGTTCCTTTATTTTTGAAAGAGTCATTCAAGTTTTTGGTCAAAAGATGATAGGTGTATGATTGTGGGGTATCATTAAAATCTCCACAAACAATCACAGGGTGAGGGCAAGTTGCGATATGATCCGCTACTTTTTGAGCTTGTTCGGCTCGTAGTTTAGCGAAGTGTTTGAATCGTCCCATCATCCCTTTGATATCTTTGAGAGTTTCTGTATTTGTTAAATCACCTTCTTCTCGAACTTTATCAGCGATACCTGAAACTTGGTTTGATTGTAAATGAATGCTATAAACTCGAACTTTTTTTTCATTGATAATTAAATCAGCCCAAGAGCAAGAATTAGTAATTGTCCCAAAATTTACGCCTCCAGAATTTACAATTGGGTATTTGGAAAAAATAAAGGCACCTTTTTTATTAAAAGAATGGACGAATGGAAAGTTGAATTTTTCTTTGATGAAATTTGAATTGAATTTCGATGTTTCTTGAGTACAAAGAATTTGGATTTCTTCTCCTCTTTTTAAAAAATGAATAAAATCATTTTCATGTTGTTTCTTTTTTTCAACATCTTTTGAATTGATTCTAAGTCCGGCTAAATTTCGAATATTATAAGATCCGATAGTAATTACATTTTCGGCTTCAATTCTTTCGAAAAAATTTAATCCAATAAAACTTGTCAGATGTCCCCAACCTAAAATGATGCAACCGAGAGAAAGAAACAAATATTTCTTTTTTCTAAAAATCCAAAAGGCAACCATAATAATATTGCTGAGCAATAACCAAGGATAAATCAATCCAAAAAAGGAAAATTGCCAAAAACGACTAGGGTTGATGTAAGGGCTAAGGTATGCAAAGAAGGTTGCAAAGATCACTAACACATTAATCCATCGCATAAAATTTTCGAATCTGCCCACGATGTTAGTTTTTGAGAAAAATGAGAGTTGGTGAAAAGTATTAGAATTTATTCGTTAAACGAATAAAAACTATTTTTTACTTGCGTTGAATAAAAAATCTTTTTCTTCTGCAGTTAAACTTTCGTAACCTGTTTTTTTGATTTTTTCCAAAATAGCATCAACGCGCTCTTGGTGTGGTAGATCATTATTATCAGATTTTGCATTACCACGACTTCTTCCAAAACTACCCATCGAAGATCGCGATTTTGTAGTAGGCTTACTTTTTGGATTTTTATATTCAACGCGTAGCTTATTTCTTTTGCCGGTAAAAAATCCAAAAATGTTTTGAAAGAAAGTTTGGAAGGCATTGATAATACTATTGACTGGGCCAGACATATCAAAACCACCTGAACGCAATTGGAAAATGTAAAACCAACCAAATAACGCTCCTCCAAGATGGGCAAAGTGTCCGCCTGTATTTATATTATCAGCAATTGCAATAACATCTAAAAATAATAAAACACCTACAATATATTTGAGTTTGACATCACCAATGAATAGTAATCGCATGATGTAATCAGGGGCAATAATTGCAGAGGCTAGGATAATTCCATTAACTGCTCCAGATGCTCCCAAAGCAAAATTAGTATCTCCATAAATTAATACATCACTCAAATAAAAGGCAAGTCCTCCTGCAAGACCGCTTAATAAATAAAGCGGCAAAACATGGTGATCTCCTATAAATCCTCCAACAATTTTTCCAAACCAATATAAGAATAACATGTTCCAGACTATATGCCAAAATCCTTCATGCAAAAACATGCTAGTAATAGGAATCCAAGGATGAGTTAACAAATACCATCCATCAGATGACATGCAAAAAAGGTGAAGAAAATCTTGAAAGCCATTTGTGAGAGAAGATTCGCCAGCATAGGTAACTGCAAATCCTACTTTAATTAAATTGATTACCACAAATACAGCCACATTAATTATGATCAATCGTGTGATCATATTTCCCGAACTAAACTCTCTTTTTAAATCGTCCCAAATGGAGGTAACCATAATTTAAGTTTTAATATTTTAAGTTCTTTGACAATAATATTTATCTAAGAATCTATTTTAAACATCTGCAAATTTAAACACTTGATGAAAATATAGCAAATGTATTTTCAAATTGCTGTAAGGGCATCCTTATTTAAACAATCATTTTTAAAATGAGTTGCGTTTTACCAAAAAACAAATTAGAACCGAGAACCAAATTTATTCCAGTATTGAATTAAGAGAAAACCAAATAATGCTCCTCCAAGGTGAGCAAAATGTGCAATACCTGTTCCACTTGAAAATAATCCCATTCCTAAATCAAGAGCAATATAACCAATCGCTAATTGTTTTGCAGTCAAAGTAATTGGAGGGAAAAGCAATCGCATTTTTTGATTTGGAAAATTATAACCGAATCCTACCAGAGTTCCCATTACTGCACCTGAAGCACCCAAAACTAATCCTGGCGCGCCACCATTTTGAATTTCAATATAATTGACAAGTACATGAAGAGCAAGAGCTCCAAATCCAGCAAAAAGGTAGAAGAATAAAAACCTTTTTGGGCCCCAAATCATTTCTAAAGGTGGCCCTAGGAATGCTAGCATAACCATATTAAATAGTATGTGCATAATTGACCCATGCATGAACATGTGGGTGACAATTTGTAAAGGTTGAAATCCAATTCCATCGTAATTTGCTCCTGGATAATGAAATATTAACCAACCACTTAGGTGAGGCATCATCATCATAGTGACAATAAATAGGATCACATTTACTATGATTAAATTCTTGACGACATCCGTTAATCGCATCATATGTTTACTAAACTTTTTATCTGAAAATGACGTGAAAGGTAATCATTTTTAGGAAAAATGAGGAAGGTATTTCGACGAGGAAAAGAATCTAGCTGTCGAGGACTCAGGTTGTTATGCCTGACACCTCGAACCAGATTTTTAGACTCTATTTTGTTTATTTACAATTTTTATAAAACTCATCCATCCGCAAATGAAAATCAATCAATGACTGTTCTGAAACATATGAGGAGGACTTAATGTTTTTATAAAAATCAAAAATCTTTTGCAAAACGGGAGAAGGGACTTCAGATTTGGCTACTAATTTTTTCATAAATTCATCATCCACTTTTGTTGTATTGATATTATATCGATCCCGAATGTAAGCATAGAATAATTTCATTTTTTGCTGACATAATTTTTTATGGTCATTTTGCAAAAAGTATAATCGCCCAATCGTGGAGATAAATTCAAAAGAAGTATTTTCATTTCGTTCCAAAACAGGAATGATTCGTTGCTTCCTTTTTGCTCTAAAAAACAAATATAAAAACCCCATTCCAATCATTAAGTACCAAGCCCAAGCTAAACTGGGTTGAGCTAAAATATATTTTAAAGATTCCTCAGAAGCAATCGTTCTGTTGCCAGCACTTCCACCTTGTCTTCGATTGTAAGCTCTTCCAAAACCTTCTCCTACTCGACTATATTCATCCCAATAAATATCTCCTTCATTTAAGTGTGAAAAAACTTTATTAGCATATGTAATTCCTTTTTTAGGTAACATATGAAGGTTGGTAAAATTCATTGGAGTGGTATGCAAATAAAATGCACCACCATTAAATCCATATTCTTTTTTAGCAAAATTAACTTGATTGTTAATTGTTCCCAACTGAATCATACTATGAGGCTCCTCACAAAAATATGCGCTATCAATATAATTCCATCCATAAGCCGCAGGTTTGTTCTCATCTAAAAACTTAAAGGCAAAACCTTTTTCATCTTTTAATTGTCGATGAAGGAAATTCAAATTTACAGTCGTATCAGTAAGTGTAGTATAATCATCCCAAGGTTCATAATTACATTCCTCGTAGTATAGCTCAAACATCAAATCAAATGGAATCGTCTTGCTCGAAATAAATGCAGTATTTCCTTCTCTCACATAATTCAATAAAGTCGCTACATCCGCAGAATCTAAAAACATACTTTCTCCAACAAAAACATAATTACTTTTGACATCTTTAGTCGTTGGCAATTCTTCAAAAAGACCTTCTTTGATTTCGGTAAAATTATTATTGGGAAAATAGTCACTCAACACTTCGTGAATGACAAAACTTCCATAAGGTTGTTTGCTTTCCGCTTCGTAATTTTCTGACCAATCAAAATTGCTTCCACCACTTCCCAAAAAAATGAAAAGTAATAACAAAACCGCTGCGGCAACTCCTAATATGTAAAATGGTTTTTTATCTGCCATGACTGACTAATTAAAATTTTCTAGTTTTAAACTTTCTTTTTTGCTTGTTGTGTTGCTTTGAGTAAACTTTGAAAAATAGGTTGAACACTCGATCTAAAATCCATTCCTCCTAATTCTTTTTTTCCATACCACACTTTTTCAAACATGGCAGTTACACTTCTAAAATTCGGATACCAATCTGTCGTACTTAACTCTCGAATATAATCTCGATTCGTTTTGTCTTTTTTCCATTTGATCCATTTTTTCAAAGACAACTCTTTGATGATGGCCAAATAATACAATCGAACAGCCATCGGATAATTTTCTTTTTCCAAAGCTTCTCGAATATATCGATCTAAATCTGACTCATGAATTCTCTCTTCAATATTTTCCAAAGTGATTGGAATCGCGGCTTGTGGTTTTATCTTTTTATTGCTAGGTGCCAAAGCCCAACCTTCTGCTCCTACCATATTCGCAATGATAAATGCAAGAATGATGACTGCCATGGCAATGAATAAAAATTTAAAAAATCCACTCCAAAAATCACTCACTACGGGAATCGCAGATTCATCCTCTTCTACAGCATCTGAGTAGTCTCCATCATCTACAGGCTCATTGGGGTCAGTACTTTTTTTCTTTTTATTGGTTTTGTGCTTGCTGTAATCAAGTCCTGATTTAGCATTCGACCAAGCTGATTCGCTAAGTTTTTTCTCAACAAATTCACTTTGCAAATAATCTTCTCTTGGAGAAGAATGTTGAAAAGAAAAAGCCAAATTGGAACAAAAAAGCACAAGTAACATAATCCAAATGGATTTTGTCAGTACGCTATTTTTTGTTTTAAAAAAATTAAACATCTAATTATTTTTTAGCTTTATTTTAAAAATAACATCATCATCGTTGTTCATGATTTTTTTTACTCTCTAATCATTCCTTGGATTACTCTAGCATTTCCAATATTTTGAATTCGATTTTTCAAAGTAGGAGCTTCTTTAATTTCTAAAAGAGTATGATACAATAATCCAACTCCACTTATTAATAATGGATAGATCAAATACAAAACTGTTGTCGAAATAAACGTCAATGAGATTACTGCAAATTGATCCATCAAGTCTTGAGTCAATACTAAATTCATACTCACCAATTTGATATAAATCCAAATCAATGAAGTATCCGTGATCATGAAAAATGAAACTCCAATTGTCAAAGTCAATAAATAAGTTCCAAGTAATTTTCCAAAAGAACCACTTAACAATTGGAACGTTCGACCAAGTCCTGTGATGAGTCCGATATTTTCTTTACACATTATATACATCCATAAAATCAAAACTGGAAATGCAATTGGAATAATTAAAACAACTGTGTACCAATCACTTGTCATCAAAAACAAGTTCATGATCAAAATGACCGCAGCTATTTTTGCAAAATTCAAAACATGGTGCATCGTAGTTTTAGCAGGTCTTTCTTCTTCTAATTGTTCTCCTTGTTCAGACGCTTTTATCAAATAAGTAAAACTTACAAAAGTCAAACATGAAAAAATAAACGTATTCAAAATAACTAAAAATGGAACTGCTTCATTGACAAAAAAGCTATGTAGCACTCCAATATAAGCCACGAATTTATATATAAGGTATTCGAAAACTGTTATGTACTCATTTCCCCCTTCCAAATTTGTTTGAGGAAATGAGAATAAATCCGTTGGAGCATCAGGTGTAAAACTGAAAACCATTCCTGAATAAAATAACGCACTTGCGAGTGCTAAACCTCCAATGCCTAGGATATTTTTTTTATAAAAAACGAATACATCTGAGAATACTTCTCCTGAAGATTTGATTCGAGTAAAATCAATTAATTGGTTTTTGTCAGCAGGAAGTCGTCCTTCTTTTGGTGGAATCAATAATCCTTCTTTTCCTCTTTTATTCGGCAACCACCAAAAGTATAAAATGACGAATGACAAACAAGCAAAAATAAAAAGTCCTCGAACGATGTCAGGTGTTTCAGTTTGTCGAGTCAGGTATCCTTCTAAAAATCCAGCAATGATAAAAATTGGAACGATGCCCATCATGATTTTTACACCACGTCGCGCAGAGATTTGGAAAGCTTGCATTCGAGTTAATGTTCCTGGGAAAACTAAGCCTTTCCCCATCGTAAGTCCTGCTGCTGCAGCTATTACGATTGCTGAAATTTCTAAAGTACCATGAATCCAAATCGTCAAAAATGATTCAAGGAAAACACCTTGCTCATAGAAAAAATATTGGAAGGCACCCACCATTATGGCATTTTTCACCAAATAAAATAAAGTACCTAATGCGAAAAATACACCCAAAGCAAACGTCTGAAATGCGACCCACAAATTATTGATCGTAATCCCGACCGACATTCCTAATTCGCCTCTTTGTTTGTAAACAGCCATCGGATCACCCGACTCGATATTCTCAATCGTCATATCCACATAATCATCTCCCAAAACCATTCTTGGAAATTCTGCGTCCATCGCACACGACAACATTCCTATTCCAAAAGCTAACATAAAAACCCAAAATGCCACTCTGAATTCTCGTCGAGATTCCCAAACTACATAAGGCAATTCATGCGTCCAAAAATAGGAAAACCTCCCGAGTTGGGTTTTTCTATTTTTATAAATAGAATAAAAAATCTGCTGAGCTATATTATTAAGGTAAACTCTAACGGAACGATTAGGGTAAAATGTACGAGAGTAAGAAAGGTCATCGGTGATTTGAATAAAGAGGTCACTCATTTTGTCTGGATCAACATTTTCTTTGTCGAGATCTTGCTCAAACTCTTTCCACTTTTCTTTATTTTGTTTGATGAAACTTGTTTCACGCATAGCTTATAAATATGAAGATTTTTAAAACAATAACATTAAGGCAATTATGTTTTAAACGTAAATTATTCTTTAATGTCATTTAAACCTAAAAATATTAACAAAAATCCACATTTTTGTATTTCATTACAACATTTAAAGATTGTTGTATTCATAATTAAGACTAACAGAAGAAAGTAATATGAAAACAATAGATATTAGAACTACACAAAATGTTACCATTGAGTACGAGCTCGCTACTTTGCGGGAACGTATCTTAGCATTTTTCATTGATTTTGTAATCGTATATGTCACTTTTTCTATTCTATATTTTACTCTGATAGTTGGATTTCGAGACATCTTTTTGAATGTGGAAAGTTATGCTTTGAGAGCTGTGGTACTGTTTAGTTTTTTTGTTTTTTATCAGTTATTTTCAGAAATAATTGCAGATGGACAATCGTGGGGAAAGAAAGCAGTAGGAATAAAAGTGGTTCGGTTGGATGGACAAGAACCTGGGTTAAGTGAATATTTATTGCGGTCGGTTTTTTACATTATTGATATTTTATTTTCATTTGGGGTGGTGGCGAATTTGTTAATTAGTTCTTCGGCGAAAAGTCAGAGGCTAGGAGATTTGACTGCGAATACGACGGTAATTCGAGTCCGATTTAATCTAAGATTTCGATTGGAAGACATTTTAAAAATTAATTCGATTGAAGATTACGAACCACAATTTCCAGACGTTCGAAAATTGAGTGAGCAAGATATGCTTTTGATAAAATCAATCATCACTCGCTCCAGATTATATCGAAATAAAGCTCATCGAGAGGTGGTAGATGATTTAGTTGTGAGATTAAAAGATGAACTAGATTTAGAAAAAATGCCTCCAAACAAAATTGAATTTTTAAAAACACTAATTCGAGATTACATAGTTCTAACTAGATAATCCGTAAAACGATTTTCCAAGTCATTGCAAAAAGCGAGAACTATTTTTTATAACAAAATATTTACAAAAGAAGAGAAAGGATAAATGGGACGAAAATTTAAAAAGAAACTAATCGAAAACCTAACGATTGTCGACATCGCCGACCGAGGAAAATACGTTGCAAAAAATGAAGAAGGACAAGTCGTATTTGTCGAAGACGTTGCTCCAGGAGATGTGGTCGATGTTTTAGTTTATAAAAAAAGAAAAGGCTACCTTTTAGGTTCTGTCAAAGAAATAAAAAAATACTCAGAAGATCGCGTCAAACCTTTTTGCGAGCACTTTGGAACTTGCGGAGGTTGCAAATTTCAACACATTCCATATGCTAAACAATTAGAGTTCAAACAGAACATCGTAGACAATGCATTGCGTCGAATTGGGAAAGTCGAAATTGAAGAATTTAGAGACATTTTGCCTTGCGAGGAAACTTCATTTTATCGGAATAAATTAGAGTTTTCCTTTTCTAATAAAAGATGGTTGACTTACGAAGAATTGAATAGTGATATTTCAAATGTAGAAGATGTTTTAGGATTTCATAGAGCAGGAGCTTTTGATAAGATTTTAAATATCAATAAATGTCATTTGCAGCCAGAACCTTCGAATTCATTGAGGAATTCATTCAAGGAGATTGCTTTGGAACAAGGGCTGACTTTTTATGACGTTCGAAAAAATACAGGTTTTCTGCGCAACATGATTGTCAGAACTTCGACTACAGGAGAAGTTATGTTAGTGCTAAGTGTAGGTGAAAATGATCAAGAGAAAATAGATGCTCTTTTGAATACAGTTTTGGAAAGAAATCCATCGTTGACTTGCGTTTATTTTACGGTAAATAAAAAAGTAAATGACTCTTGGTTTGACCTTGAAATGAATCACTTTTTTGGCAAAAAAACGATTGAAGAATTCTTAGGAAATGTGAAATTTGAAATCGGACCAAAATCATTTTTCCAAACCAATACTAAACAAGCCATTCGACTTTTTGATGTAGTAAAAGAATTCGCAAAACTATCGGGTGAAGAGAATGTTTATGATTTGTACACAGGCCTAGGAAGTATAGGATTGTACCTTGCAGAAAATTGCAAACAAGTCGTTGGAATTGAAGAAATCGAAGCCGCAATTGAAGATGCAAAAGCAAATAGTGATCGTAACAGTATTACTAATTCTGTTTTTTATGCAGGAGATGTAAAAGATATTTTGACTACTGAATTTTCTGAAAAACATGGAAAGCCAGATGTAGTCATCACCGATCCTCCGCGTGCAGGAATGCATCCAAAAGTAGTTGAAATGTTACTTGAATTGGAAGCACCAAAAATTGTCTACGTGAGTTGCAAACCATCAACACAAGCACGTGATTTGAATTTGTTGAAAGAAAAATATGATATAAAAAAAGTGCAAGCGGTAGATATGTTTCCGCAAACACCACACATTGAAACGGTAGCACTTTTGGAATTGAAAAAATAAATTTTTTTATCAAAAAAATCGAAGTTAGGAGCTTCGAGGTACTTATGGAAAAAAAAAGAAATTACGAAAAGTTAGAAAATATAATTTCCCCTTACAAAGCTGTTTTGGGAAAGGCAGTTGATACAGTTTTGGAACAAGAAATATCAAAATATCCAATTTTTGTTCTCCACAAACAACCCATTGAATTAGGAATTTCTCTTAAAAATGAGATCAATACACCCAACGAATGGTTGGTCAATCTATCTACTCTAGAAGAATTTTCAACAAAACAAGTTATTGAAGCTAGCCGAATAAATCGTTTCACTAAAATATATAAAAACCCATCTGAATTTTTGTGCCTCTTTGTGATAGACGAATTTGGAGCAAATTTTGTATTCCTACCTCGTATCTAAAAGAGTTGAAATTTCAGGAATTGAGTATTGAGAAACGACGATTTACCGTAAAATTCTCAATACCCAATGCTCCAAATCTCGACGAATTAAAACCCATTTTTTAATCCTCAATAAAAATTAATATTTTGGATAATAATTTCTTTTCAAACGGAGCAGGTAATTCAGCGGGGTCAATGGTGCAAGATGCCAGATCAATACAGCCTATGTCTAACTACGAACCACATAATAAAATCTTACTGATTGAAGATAATCCTGGAGATGCTCGTCTAGTGGAAATTTTATTAAGTGAATCAGATCTACTAAATTGTAAAATCACCAATAAAGTAAATTTAGCAGATGGAATGGCTGCGCTCGAAGAAGCAGATGATTTTGCAGCAATTTTATTAGATTTAACTCTTCCAGATAGTCGAGGGTTTGAAACTCTTGAAACACTTCTAGCCAAATATCCAGATAATAATGTAATCGTTCTGACGGGGCTCCAAGACAAAAGTTTAGGGGTTAATTCTGTGAAAGCAGGTGCTCAAGATTTCTTAATCAAGGGTGCATTTGATTCTGATCAATTGTCTAAGTCACTTAAATATTCCATCGAGCGTAATTTGGTTTTAAAAAGATTAGAAGAAACTCAACGGATTGCGAATATTGGAAATTGGGAATACACTCCATCTTCAGAAGAATTTTTAGCATCAGATCAGATTTATAGAATCTTTGGTTTAAAACCTCGAAAAACGGTTTTGAATTATGTGGAAATTTTAAAAGGAAATCATCCTTTCCAAGAGCTTAATGAACTTCATCAAGAAGCATTAGCGAATCAGGAAAATAGTGTTCGAAAAGATATTCGAATCCCTAAAATTGAAGGAGGATACCGAGATGTTTATGTTCAATGTAAAGCTAGCGTAAATGCAGAAAGTAAAATGATTCTGACAGGAATCATGCAAGATATAACTGAGCGGAAAAAATCAGAAGAAGAACTTTTAAAGAGTCAAGAAAAATATCAAGACTTTTTTAATAAATCAAAAGATCCAATTTACATCTGTACAATGGATGGAAAATGTGAAGCATTCAATGATGCTTTAGTGGAACTTTTGGGTTATACAAAAGAGGAGATTTCCAACCTAAATATCCATAACCTAATCACTTCTGAAAAAAGAATGGATGAATTTTTTGATCATCTGAAAACAAATAAAGATGTTCAAGATTTTGAGGTTGAGATGCAAAGAAAGGACGGAGAAAAAAGATATTGTTTGATTACAGCAACGATGCTTGATTCAGAAACAGAAGAAAGTTATAATGGTGTAATTCGAGATATTACAGAAAGAAAACAAGCAGAGGCACTTCGAAAAGCAAGGGATTTAGCTCGAACTTCTGCCAAAATGAAAGAGAAATTTATCGCAAGTATCAGTCACGAAATGCGGACTCCGATGAATGCGATTTTAGGGATGAGTAATTTGGTAATTCAAACTGAACTCGATCCTGAGCAATTTAATTATATCAGTTCGATCAAGCAATCTTCAGAATTACTTTTGGGGATCGTAAATGATATTTTAGAAATTTCTACATTAGAAAATGGAAAAATTGCTTTTGAAAATAAAGATTTTGACCTAAAAGAATTATTGAAAAATTTGGTCAATGTAATGCAGTATAAAGTGGATGAAAAGAATCTTCAATTGGTCGTTGAGATCGATAATACTGTTCCTCAATTTATCAAAGGGGATAAATTAAGATTGAATCAAGTACTCTATAATTTGGTAGGAAATGCGGTGAAATTTACAGACAATGGCTCGATCCATATTCGAGTATTAAATTTATACGATGGAGATGATAATGTCTTCTTGAAATTCGAAGTAGAGGATACAGGAATCGGAATTCCAAAAGATAAAGTAGCAGCTGTTTTTGAAACATTTACTCGAATTCGAACGAAGGATCGAATTTATGAAGGGACTGGTTTAGGACTTTCTATCGCTAAAAACTTAGTAGAGCAGCAGGGAGGAAAAATCGCAGCCAAAAGTGTGGAAGGCGAAGGTTCTACTTTCTTTTTCGATTTAGTATTTGATATTGGAAGTCAGGATGAAGCATCAACACCTACTCCAGAAATGGACGATACGATTCATCTTGATCGACCTATCAGATTACTTTTGGTAGAGGATAACAAGTTGAATCAAATGGTGGCAAAAAAGACTTTGCAAAAGAAATGGTCTGACATCGACATCACTATAGCTGACAATGGTCAACTTGGAATTGAGGCGATCAAATCGAAAAAATATGATATCGTTTTGATGGATATCCAAATGCCAATAATGGATGGATACGAGGCTACTCAATATATTCGAGCGAATATGCCAGCAGAGATTGCGAATATGCCAATTTTAGCAATGACTGCTCATGCAAATATTTCAAAAGATCACTCGTATAGAGAATATGGAATGGATGATTTTGTTTTAAAACCATTTAAACCGGAGCAACTTTTTGGAAAAATTGCACAGTACATTAATAATGGAAATGGTAGGATGTAGTTGTTTTTAGAAAATCAATTTTGAAACAATCTTAAAAAAGTAAAACGTTTTTGATAATCCTCCGTAAATAAATTTATTGGTACATCAAAAAATAAAAATATATTATGATGGAAGTAAAAATATATAATTTTATCAACCTAGATTACCTTGATATGATGTCTGACGGAGACTTAGAAATGAAAAAAGTCATGTTAGATATGCTTTTTGAGGAATTACCTACAGAGCTTGCTAAAATGCGAGAATTGGCAAACGCAGGCGATTGGAAAGAATTATCTTCAGTTGCTCACAAAATGAAATCAACACTTTCATTTGTTGGATGTGATGAAATGACTACCGCTAATAATGATATAGAATCAATTTGCAAAGATGCGGATGATACTTCAATGATTCCAACGAAGATGGAAATCTTGGAAAACAACCTAGATAATGTGATGATGGAGTTAAAAATGGAGCACGCAAAATTGTAGTTTTTTTTATAAAAAAATACAAAAAAGAGTGTTTTGAAAATGCTCGTACCTGATTTGGTACGAGCATTTTTTGTTTTCAAAAATCCCCTTCCCACAAACAAAATAAATCCCTATCTTTGCGCCCTCAAATCAAGATATTTTATAATAAAAAAGATATAGGGTAGAATAGATGAATTCAAAGTTCAAGATTCTATCATTTAAAATTAAAGATGAAAGTATCACTCAACTGGCTCAAAGAATATACAAAGGTAGATTTACCAGCAGAAAAGGTTTCTGAAATACTAACTGACATTGGTCTAGAAGTGGAAGGTGTAGAAGAAATTGAAAGCATCAAAGGAGGACTCGAAGGCATTGTTGTCGGAGAAGTCAAAGAATGCGGAAAACACTCTGGTGCAGATAAGTTATCATTGACTAAAGTTAATATTGGTGGCGAAGAAGATTTACAAATCGTTTGTGGAGCACCAAATGTGACAACAGGTCAAAAAGTTTTAGTAGCAACTATTGGAACTACTTTGTACGATAAAGAAGGAGGTTCTTTTAAAATTAAAAAAGGAAAAATTCGTGGTGAAGTTTCCGAAGGAATGCTTTGTGCAGAGGATGAATTGGGATTAGGAGATGGCCATGATGGAATTTTAGTTTTGCCAGAAGATGTAGCAGTTGGTTCTTTAGCAAAAGATTATTTTGAAATCGAAAATGATATCGTTTATGAAATTGGTTTGACTCCAAACCGATCAGATGCAACTTCTCAAACAGGTTCTGCGAAAGATTTGGCAGCAGCTTTGAAAATAAACTATGGCGGAGACGGAGTTGTCAATATGCCATCTGTGGATAACTTTAAAGTTGATAATAATTCTTTCCCAATCGAAGTAGTTGTCGAAGATACTGAAGCATGTCCTCGATATTCAGGAGTTACTATAAAAGGTGTAACGATCCAAGAATCACCTGATTGGATTAAAAAACGATTGAATTCTATCGGTGTTCGACCGATCAATAATATTGTAGATATCACAAATTTTGTTTTGCATGAATTAGGACAGCCATTGCACGCATTCGATGCAGACAAAATTGAAGGTGGAAAAGTGATTGTTAAAAAATTACCAGAAGGAACGCCATTTTTATGTTTGGATGAGGTAGAAAGAAAATTGAATTCAGAAGATTTAATGATTTGCGATGGCAATGAAAAAGGGATGTGTATCGCTGGAGTTTTTGGAGGATTGAATTCAGGAGTGATTGATACGACAACAAATATTTTTTTGGAGGCAGCTCATTTTCATGCGAAAATGACTCGAAGAACAAGTACTCGACATTTACTTTTCACAGATGCAGCAAAAGTATTTGAGAAAGGGAGTGATCCGAATGTAACTTTGTATGCTTTGAAAAGAGCAGCATTGTTAATTCAAGAATATGGAGGAGGAGAAATAGCTTCAGAAGTGGTCGATGTTTATCCAACTAAAATTGACAAAAAAGAAATTGATATCACCTTTAATAATATCAACAGATTGATAGGAGTAGAAATTTCTCCAAAAGAAGTTCGAGATATTTTCGAAGCAATGGAAATAGAAGTGGTGAATGAAACTGCTGAAGGAATGTGTGTAGCAATTCCAACCAACAAAGCTGATGTTCTTCGTGAGGTAGATGTGATTGAAGAAATCCTTCGGATTTATGGATTCAACAAAGTTCCAGTTTCAAATCAAATTCGAAGCGCAGTTACGCTTCGAACAGGAGTTGATAAAAGAAAAGTGCAAAATATCACAAGTTCATTTTTGACAGGAAATGGATTTAGCGAAATGATGGCTTTGTCACTTACACAGTCTAAATATTATCAAACAATGATTCCAGTTCCTGAAAACGAATTGGTGTTTGTGAATAATACGTCTAATATTCATTTAGATGTGATGCGCGCGAGTATCTTGATTGGAGGATTAGAAGCAATTTTACATAATCAAAATCGGCAAAATGGAAATGTGAAATTATTCGAATTTGGAAAAACTTATAAGAAATTAGAAGAAGGAGAATTTCCTTACGAAGAGACTACACATTTGAGTTTGTTGATGACAGGACAACGATTTGAGGAAAGTTGGTTGAATAAGGATAAAGCGAAAGTCTCGTTTTTCTCCTTAAAAACTTATGTGAATAACTTGTTGGAAAGGTTAGGAATTCAGAAGTTTCAGCAAACTACGATCAAAGATGATGTATTTAATTTTGGTTTAAAATACCACAGAGGAGAGCAAGAATTAGTTTCTTTTGGAAAAGTACAAACTAAGATTCTCAAAGAAATGGGGATCAAGCAAGATGTATTTTTCGCTGATATTAATTGGGCATCTATTCTGAAAGCTTTGCGTAAACATAAGATCAACTTTGCAGAAATAACAAAATTTCCATCTATTCGTAGAGATTTAGCACTAGTTATAGAAAAATCTGTTAATTTTGACCAAATTTCAACAATTGCCCAAAAAGCAGGGAAGAAATTATTAAAAGACATCAATTTATTCGATGTTTACGAAAATGAAGAACAGTTAGGTGCAAATAAAAAATCCTACGCCGTAAGCTACATTTTCGAAGATCCAACAAAGACGATGAAAGATAAGGAGATTGACAAAATCATGAGTCAATTGATTCAAACGTATGAAAGTCAGTTGGGCGCAGTTATTAGAAGATAATTTTTAAAATTCTAATGGATAATTTATCAGAAAAAATGGACACTATAGAAATGAAAGTCAGACAACTGGCTTTACGACTCGACCGTGCCCAAAAGGAAAGAGATAAATATCTAGAAGAAAATAATAAACTCCGAACGGAGTTATCAAAGTACAGTAATAAAACCAATGATTTGGAAAGTAAGTTAGAGCAAACAACTCTAGCTTTAGAGGAGAAAAAAGAGGATGACCCAGAGCATTCTAAGAAATTGAGGAAGGAAATCGAACAATACATCAAAGATATTGATAAATGTATTGACCGACTAAAAAACAGTTAAAGTGATGGAAGGACAAGACACCTTAAATATAACAGTACTAATTGCAGGCCGTCCCTACCCTTTGAAAATAAAGGCGGGAGACGAGCATACGATTCGTAAAATTGTTAAGGATGTCAATGAAAAAATCAACAAATTTCAGTTGAATTATATCAAAAAAGACAAGCAAGATTGTCTAGCAATGACCCTCCTAACTTATGCAGTTGACTTTCATAAAGCACAAACGGACAAAGAAATGACTCCAGGTGCTGACCTTTCTGATAAAATCCATCAACTAGATGGATTGCTCGATTCTCTTTTGGGATAATATTTCCCATCCTTTTTCCTCTGTGTGTTAATGTTAAAGTAGTACGATTCTCCGAATCGTTTCTCGTTTAGCGATTTTTCAAGTCGCTACAAAGAGATATACTTTTTATGCAATCACATTTCTCCAGATCTATTTTTTCATATACAAAATAAATTAAAAACAACATGGGACTAGAAGCCATAATTGGAATAGTCGTAGCACTCTTAGTAGGAGCCGGGTTGGGATTTTTTGCAAAAAAATCTTCAGATAAGCCCAAAATAGAAGCTGCAGAACGACAAGCTGATGAAATAGTTACCGATGCTAGATTAAAAGCCAAAGACATCGAAGCTGCAGCTGAAAAGAAAAACGAAACCATCAAGCGAAAAAAGATTGGTGAAGCAAAAGACAAATTTTCTCGATTAAAGTCAGATTTTGAAAGCTACAAAGGCGAGCAAAAGGTTGAGATGAAAGAGAGAGAGATGGAGATTAAGAATTTGGAAAATGGCTTGAAGCAAAAGCAAGACAAATTAAAAAGTCAACAACAATCTTTGGATAGTAAGAAAGCTGATTTTGAAGTAAAAGAAGTAGAACTTAAAGCTGTCAGAGAAAATTTAGACAAACAGTTAAAAATTGTATCTAAGAAAAAAGAAGACTTAGAAAACGCAAATCAGAAACATATCGAAGCACTTGAAAAAGTAGCCAACTTAAGTGAAGCTGATGCAAAAGAAGAATTACTCCAAGCTGTAAAATCAAAAGCTGAAATGGACGCTATGGCAATCGTAAAAGATACGATCACTCAAGCAAAAATTGATGCAAACAAAGAAGCAAAGAAAATTGTCATCCAATCCATTCAAAGAATGTGTGCGGAATATACAATTGAAAATACAGTTTCTGTTTTCAATTTAGAATCAGATGATTTGAAAGGTCAAATTATCGGTCGAGAAGGTCGAAATATTCGAGCTTTGGAAGCAGCAACAGGTGCGGAAATAGTTGTGGATGATACACCAGAGGCAATTATCATTTCTGGTTTTGATGCAATTCGAAGAGAAGTTTGTCGATTATCATTGAAGCGATTAGTAGCGGATGGAAGAATCCATCCTGCTCGAATCGAAGAAGTTGTGGCAAAAACTCGAAAAGAACTAGATGAGCAAATCGTTGAAATTGGACAACGAACGGTGATGGAATTAGACATCCACGGATTGAATGCATATTTAGTAAAAATGGTTGGACGAATGCGTTTCCGATCATCTTATGGTCAAAACTTATTGAAGCACTCTATCGAGACCGCTCACCTTTGTGCAAGTATGGCTGCTGAGTTAGGATTAAATCCTAAACAAGTAAAAATGGCTAAGCGAGCAGGACTTTTACATGATATTGGAAAAGTATCAGAAGAAGATTCTGAATTGCCACACGCACCGCTTGGGATGAAGATTTGTGAGAAGCACGGAGAGAATGCAGTTGTCTGTAACGCAGTCGGTGCTCACCACGATGAAATCGAAATGAATAATATTATTTCTCCAATCGTTCAAGCATGTGATGCCATTTCAGGAGCACGGCCAGGAGCACGTCGAGAAATTCTAGAAAGTTACTTGAAGAGAATTGGGGAATTAGAGGAGTTGGCAATGGCTCATGATAATGTTCAAAAAGCATATGCGATGCAAGCAGGTCGAGAACTTCGAGTTATCGTAGAAAGTGAGAAAGTAACTGATCAATATGCAGAAGATTTATCGTTTATGATCTCTCAAAAGATTCAAGATGAGATGCAATATCCTGGACAAGTGAAAGTAACGGTAATTCGTGAAACTAGAGCAGTAAATTTTGCGAGATAAACAATTCGTAGAATTTTTAAATATGAAAAATGGCTAATGCGATATGATTCGTGTTAGCCATTTTTTAATTAAACGTGTAATTTGATTTGATTGTGGAAAGAAACTTTCCAAAAACGAAAAAAAAACGAAAAATAAGTGTAAAAAAGAGTTTTTAAGCTTTTAAAAACTAGTAGGAATAACTACCTTTGCACCGATTTTTAATGGAGCCACAAAATTTTATTTGGCACTCTTAGGAATCAATTCTTTTTAAAGAGAAAAAATATATTTCAGATTCACCTTTTTGAACAGATCGATATGAAATTATCTAAGATATTTTTTGCGTTAGTTTTTGGACTTCTTTTAGGGTTCTCTTTTACTGCTCAGGCAGAAGGAGGAAGTGAAGGAGAAGGAGTTGATGTAGAAGGAATTGCATTTCATCACATTTCAGATGCAAATGTATATAGTATTGGCCCTTGGAGTTTTCCATTGCCATGTATTTTATATAATAAAGAAAATGGGAAATGGTCTACATTTTCTTCTGGAAAATTTCACCTTGTTGGACATCATGGAGATGGAAGTGAAATCGTTGAAGGATATGTATTGAATGGAGGTACGGTTAATAGAATTACTAATCCAACTCCTGAAATGTTGGAAGGTCATATGTCTATTGCAGGAGACCATGGACATGATTCTCATGATGAAGGACATGCGCATCACCTTTTTAATCATGAAACTAAAATAGTTGATGGCAAAGAAAAAGAAGTTTCTTACTTCGAAAAGGACGGGCAAAAATTTTACTTAGAAGATAAAACAGCTTGGGATTATGGCGTATTTGGTGGAGAGTTTACTTCATTCTATGATTTTTCAATCACAAAGAATGTAGTGAGTATGTTTATCGTTTGCCTCTTCATGATGTTTGTATTTTTTAGAATTGCTAAAATGTATAAAACAAATGAAGGTAAAGCACCAAGCGGTATTCAAGGGTTCTTCGAACCAATGGTTGTTTTCATCCAAGATGAGGTAGCAAAACCTTTCTTAGGAAAAAAATGGAAACAATTCTTACCATTCTTATTAACAATTTTCTTTTTCATTTTAGGATTAAATCTATTTGGTCAAATTCCATTTTTGGGAGGATCAAATGTATCAGGAAGTCTTTCTGTAACTTTAGTGTTAGCAGTTGCGGCATTCCTTGTAGTTAATATTAGTGGAAATGCACACTACTGGGGACACATCGTTTGGATGCCTGGAGTACCTGCATGGTTGAAAATTGCAATCTTGACACCTGTAGAGATCATTGGTGTATTTATTAAGCCGATTACTTTGATGTTGCGTTTGTTTGCAAATATCACAGCAGGTCACATGGTAATGATCATATTTGTTAGTTTGATTTTTATTGCAAGAGATGCAGCAGGAGATGGGATTGCATGGTTGACTTCAATTGGATCAATAGCATTGACTATGTTTATGATGGCAATTGAGTTATTGGTTGCATTTATTCAAGCATTTGTATTTACGATTTTGACAGCAGCATATTTGAATGCATCAACTGAAGAAGCACATGATCACGATCATGGAGATTCTCATGAGCATGCAGCTGCACATTAATTTAGAATTTTAACTTTTTTTATAACCATATAAATATATTCAATTATGGGTTCATTAGCTGGAATTGGAATGGGTTTAGCGGTTATCGGTGCTGGTATCGGTATTGGTAACATCGGAGCTAAAGCTATGGAAGCAATCGCTCGACAGCCTGAGGCTGTAGGTGACATCCGTGCAAATATGATTTTGACTGCCGCTTTGGTAGAGGGTGCTGCATTGATTGCAATCGTAATGGCTTTCTTGGTAGGATAATATCCACCAAAAAGCAAAAAGCAAGAACTGAATTCCGTCACGGTTGGTGGCGGAATTCATGTTCACAAAAAATGGTTATTTTAAATTAAAAATAAAATTTAGAAATGTTTTTACTAGCTAAATTTACTCCAATATTACCTTATCCAGGATTGATTCTTTGGACTATCGTTATCTTTGGTTTGTTTTGGATTATCATGAGAAACTTTGCGTTTAAACCTATCGTGGATGCATTGGAAAGAAGAGATACGAGTATCCAAAAAGCAATGGAAGATTCGAAAGCTGCAAGAGCACAGATGGAAAGTTTTAAAGAAGAGAGTGCTAAGTTTCTAGGTGAAGCTCGTGGAGAACAATCTGCAATCATGAAAGAGGCAAGAGCTGCAAAAGATCAAATCATCAATGATGCAAAGGATCAAGCAAGAGTTGAGGCTAATAAAATTGTAGGAAGTGCTCGAACTGAAATTGATGCTGAAAAAGCTTCTGCTTTAACAGAATTAAAAAAGAACTCTGGTCTTTTTGCATTAGAGATTGCTGAGAAAGTTATTCAAAAACAACTTATAGGAAAGGACGATAATGAGTCTTTTGCAAATGGGTTGATTAATGATATAAAATTAAACTAAGATATTATGTTTTTATCTATAAGTGATTTATTGTTAAATCCTGATTATGGTTTGTTCATTTGGACAACTGGAATCTTCTTGGTTTTTTGGTTTTTAGTAGTTAGAGCTGCAAAAAAACCAATGAGTGATATGTTGGGGCAAAGAAATTCTGATATTCAAGAAGCATTGGATGAAGCAGAAAAAGCTCGAATTGATATGGCTAACTTAAAAGCAGATAATGCCAAAATGATTGCTGAAGCAAAAGCAGAGCAAGCACAAATCATTGCCGATGCAAAAGCAACTAAGGATCAAATCGTAGAAGAAGCAAAAGTGAAAGCGAAAGAAGAAGCAGAGAGAATTATGACAAATGCTAAATTGGAAATTGAGAATCAAAAGAAAGTAGCTATTTCTGAAGTGAAGAACCAATCAAGTTTAATCGCTTTAGCTATCGCAGAAAGAGTAATCAAACAACAACTTACAGGCAACGAAGATCAAGAAACGTTGGCTAATGAATTGATTGAAAATATTAAATTAAGTTAATCAGTTGATTTTTAAATCAACTCAATAACCAATATAAAATGTCAGTAGCAAAAATAGCTGGACGATATGCAAAATCTTTAATTGACCTAGCTCAAGAGCAAGGGAAATTGGAAACTGTTTTGGGCGACATTCAAGCGTTCAAAACTGCCAATGAAAATAGAGATATGTACATGATGCTTAAAAGTCCAATCATCAACCCAACTAAAAAACGTAGTATCATTAAAGCGATTTTTGGAGAAAGTTTCGATGAAATGACAATGGCTTTTACCAATATTGTTTTGACTAAAGGTCGAGAAGAATATCTTCCTGAAATCTGTGAAGAATTCATCAATCAATATCGAGGTATCAAAAATATCATTAGCGCAACAGTTATTTCAGCGGCTCCTTTGAAAGAAGATACTTTGGATAAAATCAAAGATAAGATCCGTAATGAAATGGCTCAAGATGGAACAGTTGAGATTGAAACAAAAATAGATGCTTCTTTGCTAGGAGGATTTATCATAGAGATTGGAGATAGCTTGTATGATGCAAGTGTAGCTACTCGATTAAGCAAACTTCGTAAGGAGTTTACAGGAAGTGTAAATTAAAATAGACTGTTTTTTACTAAACTGTTTTACTGTTTTTTCCAAAACAATAAAATAATAAGTGAAGCTAAACAGTCAAACAATAAATATATTTTTTAATCATAAAATCTAAAGATTATGGTAGGTGTTAAACCTGACGAAATATCCGCAATCTTAAAACAGCAATTATCTGGTTTTCAAACTGCGGCAGAACTCGAAGAAGTAGGTACTGTACTAGAAGTAGGTGACGGTATCGCTCGTGTTTACGGACTTACTCAAGCGCAAGCTGGGGAGTTGGTAGAATTCGAAACGGGAGTTCAAGCTATCGTATTGAACCTTGAGGAAGATAACGTTGGTGTTGTATTGTTAGGAGCGGGTGACGGTATCCGAGAAGGTTCTAAAGTACGTCGAACTAGTCGTATCGCATCTCTTGAAGTAGGAGAAGGTATGGTAGGGCGTGTTGTTAATCCACTTGGAGAGCCTATTGATGGTAAAGGTCCAATCGAAGGAAAGACATACCAAATGCCTATCGAAAGAAAAGCACCTGGTGTAATTTACAGACAACCTGTAAGTGAACCACTTCAAACTGGTATCAAAGCAATCGATGCTATGATTCCAATTGGAAGAGGACAACGGGAGTTAATTATTGGTGACCGTCAAACGGGTAAAACTGCGATCGCAGTTGATACTATCATCAATCAAAAAGAATTTTATGACAGAGGTGAGCCTGTATTCTGCATTTATGTAGCTTCAGGTCAAAAAGCATCTACAGTTGCAAACGTTGCTCAAACATTGGAAGAAAATGGAGCAATGGCTTATACTGTAATTGTCTCATCTTCTGCAGCTGATCCAGCACCACTTCAATTTTATGCACCATTCGCTGGAGCTGCAATTGGAGAATTTTTCAGAGATACAGGACGACCTGCATTGATTGTTTTTGATGATTTATCAAAGCAAGCAGTTGCATATCGTGAGGTTTCATTATTGCTTAGACGGCCTCCAGGTCGGGAAGCATATCCTGGAGATGTATTTTACTTGCACTCTCGTTTATTGGAGCGTGCTGCGAAAATCATTGCTAACGATGACATAGCAAGAAGCATGAATGATTTACCTGAATCATTGGCTAATGCAAAAGATGACAAAGGACAACCACTTGTAAAAGGTGGAGGATCTTTGACAGCTTTACCTATCATTGAAACTCAAGCAGGTGATGTATCTGCATATATCCCAACTAACGTAATTTCGATTACGGATGGTCAGATTTTCTTGGAGTCAAACTTATTCAACGCTGGTGTGCGTCCTGCAATTAACGTAGGGGTATCAGTATCACGGGTAGGAGGTTCTGCTCAGATTAAGTCGATGAAAAAAGTATCTGGTACATTGAAGTTGGATCAAGCATCTTACCGAGAGTTAGAGGCTTTCTCTAAATTCGGTTCTGATTTGGATGCAGCAACAACTGCAATCTTAGGAAAAGGAGAACGTAACGTGGAAATTTTGAAACAACCACAGTACTCTCCAATGTCTGTAGAAAAGCAAGTTGCAATTATTTACTTAGGTTCAAAAGGATTACTTCAAAACGTACCTGTTAATAAGGTGAAAGAATTTGAAGAAATGTTTTTGACTACTTTGGAGCAAAAACACCCAGAAGTGTTGAGTACTTTCAAATCAGGTAAATTGACTGACGAAGCAACAGGGACAGTTGAAAAATTAGCGGCAGAAATGTCTGCTCAGTATAAATAATCATTTTGAATGATGAATTTTGAATTTTGAATTTTTTTCCAAAATTATAAAATGGGAACTGATTCAAAATTCATGATTCAATATTCAAAATTAGACATTCAAAATTAAACCATGGGTGCTAATTTAAAAGAAGTAAGAGATAGAATCTCGTCGGTAAAATCGACACAACAAATCACCAAGGCCATGAAGATGGTTTCTGCAGCTAAATTGCGACGGGCAACAGATGCAATCGTTCAGATGCGTCCGTATGCAGATAAGTTGAATGATATGTTGAAAAATATTCTTTCAAATATTGAAGGTGGTGCTAACACAACATATGGGCAAGAGCGATTAGTTGAAAGTGCAGCAGTTGTAGTAGTTACTTCTAACAGAGGTTTGGCAGGTGCATTTAATACGAATGTAATTAAATCTGCAGTTGCAACAATTGAGCAAAGATTTTCACAGCAACGAGCTGCAGGAAAATTGACAATTGTATGTATTGGAAAAAAAGGAAATGAATATTTCAAAAAACGTTACAAAGATTGTACAATCGTGAGTGACTATGTTGAAATTTTCAGCGACCTTAGTTTCGATAATATTGCTCAAGTTTCTCAAATGTTGATGGATAGTTTTACTGAAAGAGAATTTGATGCAGTTACTGTTTCTTATAGTAGATTCAAAAATGCAGGAATGCAATTTGCTGAAACACATCAGTTTTTGCCAGTTGAAAAATTGGAAACTTCAGGTGGAAGTAAGCATAGAGCAGATTATATTTTTGAACCAAGTGAGAAAGAATTATTGGAAAAATTAGTTCCAAGTATTTTGCAAACGACTTTCCAAAAATTCTTGCTTGATACTCATGCTTCTGAACATGGTGCTCGGATGACTGCTATGGACAAAGCAACTGAAAATGCAGAAGATTTGATTAAAGAAATGAAGATTGTCTACAACAAAGCAAGACAAGAAGCAATTACGAAAGAGCTTTCGGAAATTGTTGGTGGAGCTGCTGCGTTGGAAGGATAGTAAAACAATTTTCAAAACCGGTACTAGTAGTGGGACTTTCCAAGTCCCAACAAAAAAGATTTAGATTTTATGAAAAATATAGAAGCCTTGCTCATCGAGCAGGGCTTTTTTTGTATTTAAATATTAGCGGCAGAAGTTTTTATCTTTAAAAATAGTTTCCAATTGAGAAAATATAACTAGACTGACTCCCCTCTTTTAAACCATCATGAGTTCAAAGATATATTTCCAATTTTTATTATTCAACCAGTCTAATTCTGGGATGATTGAATTTATAGTTATTTCATTGGATAAAGAATTTTTCCAAAAAATAATTGCTATATTTCGAGTTCGTTCGAGAATAACGAATTGGAGTTTTTTAAACTAAACTTTAATAAAATTTTATCGTTTTAAAAATACATCAAATGGATTGTTCTTTTATAGTAAACGTTAAAACCAAGAATCCTTTTTTATGAAAGCTGTAATTCCCGTAGCTGGAGCTGGTACTAATCTTCGACCGCTGACCTACACGCAACCTAAACCATTAATTCCGGTTGCAGGGAAAACCATTATTTCATTTATCATCGAACAACTTGTTGATGCAGGAGTTAAAGACTTCGTTTTTATTATCGGCTACCTTGGAGAGAAAATTAAAAATTTCGTTGAAGCAAATTACCCAGATATCAATATGGAGTTTGTCAACCAAGAGGAACGTTTTGGTTTGGGTCATGCGATTTGGACAGCAAGAGATGTGTTGAGAGATGAAGATGGGGTTTTTATTGTTTTAGGAGATACGATTTTTGATGTAGATATAAAGGCTATGTTAGAAACACCAAACTCAAGTTTAGGGGTACATAAAGTTGCAGATCCACGAGATTTTGGAGTGGTTGAAAAAGATGAAGATGGATTAGTTAGTAAGGTCATTGAGAAACCAAAGATTCCAAAATCAAATTTGGCAATGGTAGGTTTATATAAAATTGATGAAGTCAATTTATTGTTAGATAGTATTGAGCATAATATTGAAAATAATATTCGTACCTATAGTGAATTTCAACTAACAGATGGGATACAGAGAATGATAGAGAAAGGTGCAATATTTACAACTGCACCGGTAAATAATTGGTTTGATTGTGGTAAGAAGGAAGTACTTCTGGAAACCAATGCAATGCTGTTGAATAAGCAAAGTTATGGTTCTTCCAATCTTCCTCATTTCGAAGGGACAATTATAATTCACCCAGTCAGCATTGGAGAAAATTGCGAAATCCAAAATTCAATTATCGGGCCTCATGTGACTATTGGAAATAATACAGTCATCGATTATGCCATAATCAAAGATTCCATCATTGGAAGTTATGCCTCGATTGCGAATATAGTTTTACAAAATAGTGTCATCGGAAGTGATGCAGCAATTAAAGGTTGGAGTCAAAGTCTAAATATTGGAGACAATACAGAAATAGATTTTTCCTAAAAAAATGCGTAGCTGGATTCTCCCGAAGCCAGACCTAAATTAAAAATGGCAAAGATGCCCATTCACTTTTAACCATTCTTCTTTTTCTTTATAATTCGGCATCGCATCACTCACCAATTTCCAAAATCTATCTGAATGATTTAACTCAATCAAATGAGCCAATTCATGAATAATTACATAATCAACTACGTCATCAGGAGCAAATAAAAGGCGAGTCGAAAGATTCAAATTTCCTTGGTTCGAACAACTTCCCCAATTCGATTGATTGTATTTAAATTTCAAACTCTTGACAGGCATTCTAAAATGCATATTATTAAATTCATTAACTCGACGTGCAATTTCAGGTTTAAAATCCTGACCAACTACCCGACTTAATAAATGTTTAATGGCTTTTTGTAAATGTGCTTTAGAGTCATGTTTGCTTAATTTGAGGTGGAGGATCCCATTTTTAAGATTAGCAGTATGTGTTTTTTTATCCAAATAACTAAACTTCAAAATATACTCACGATTACCCACTATCAAGACATCACCATCTTGATAATTTTTTCCAAAAAAACGAACATGTAAATCTTTGTGTTTGGCAAATTGGTCTTGAACCCAATTCGCAAACCAGGTGAGTTGTTCTTTTTGCTGACTAGCTGTCAACAGATTAGGCATTCTTAATATTATATATTGTTTGCCAAAGGAAGCACGTACATTACGACGCTTTTCATGATACACTTTTACAGGTACCTGCTTCCCTTGGACTTCTAAATATGTTTTTTGAACTTTTGACATTTAAAGTTCTTAGGCATTTTGGCTAGCAAAATCTCTCATCACATCAACCAACACTTGCACACTTTCGATTGGCATAGCATTATAAATTGAAGCTCTAAATCCTCCAACTGATCGATGACCTTTTATACCTACACAATCAGCAGCAGCACATGCTTCTAAAAATGCAGCTTCCATTTCAGTATCTTTCATTTTGAAAGTAACATTCATCAAAGAGCGATCTTCAACAGCAGTTGTTCCTTCAAATAAAGGATTAGAATCAATCTCACCATAAAGTAATTTTGCTTTTGCTTCATTTTTTTCAGCCATTGCTTCAACTCCACCATTTTCCTTAACCCAACGCATCGTCAACATTGACACATAAATTGGAAAAGCAGGTGGCGTATTAAACATCGAACCTTTTGCAATATGAGTATTATAGTCTAACATCGTTGGAATTGGTCGTCCCGTTTTTCCCAACAAATCTTTTCGAACAATTACTAACGTAACTCCTGCGGGGCCCATATTTTTTTGCGCTCCACAATAGATAATTCCAAACTTACTCACATCGATTGGTCGACTAAAAATATCGGAAGACATATCACAAACGATAGGAACATTCGTTTCTGGAAATTCATGGTGTTGAGTTCCAAATACAGTATTGTTACTAGTCATATGTATATATGTAGCATCCGATGGGATTTCATAATCTTTAGGAATAAAAGTATAGTTACTTTCTGCTGAAGAAGCCAATTCATTTACATTTCCAAAAAGCTTTGCTTCTTTGATTGCTTTGTTGGACCATGTTCCTGTATTAATGTAGCATGCTGTTCCATCTTGTGGCAACAAATTCATTGGTGCCATATAGAATTGAGAACTAGCACCTCCAGTCAAAAACAATACTTCATAGTCATCGCTTAATCCAAGTAATTCTTTTGCAAGACTAGTTGCTTCTTCGACAACAGCTGTGAATTGAGGACTACGATGAGAAATTTCTAAAATAGACAATCCCATTCCTGCAAAATCTTCAGTTGCAGCGGTTGCTTGTTTCAAAACACTAGCTGGAAGGATTGCTGGACCAGCATAGAAATTATGTTTCTTTTTTGTGATTACGGTATTCATTGTGATTTTAAAATTAGGTGAAGAAAAAGAAAGGACAAAAATAGATTTTTTAAAAACAGAATGCCATTAAACGAGATTAAAATTAATGACGAAATTTAAAATAAGATTTTTTCTAAGGCTAGATTTTTAAAAATATAAGAATATTAAAATTAACTACTCCCTGAAGTACTTTAATGAAGGGATATATTAAAGAATAATATTGTCTGAAAATATATAACCAAACAATATGTCTTTAATATATTGTTCTAGGCCATATGTTAAAATCGAATAATCTTGATGTATCGTTTTGATTTTTCATTATTTTGAAATTGTAAAAACGCTTAACTAAAAAAAATGCTCTCGAAATGACAACAAATGGAATAGAATCCAAAGTTGGAGAATCAACTATTGGAACAAACAATGAAAAAACTATAGTAAAAAAAATTAAGAAGAATTATGTAGATCTAGAAACTACAGAACGTGCAAATCTTAAACAACTCACCAAAAGGAAATTCATTTCACAAAAAGCACTTAAGCAAATCTTTGCTCTCCTCTTATTTGATAAAGGGAATACAATGACTGAAGTTATGGAGGAATTGGCTTTAAGTCCACAAACTCTTATGAAATGGAGAAAGAATTTTAAGTTAGAAAGAATGGATTCATTGCTAGTTATTCAAGAGAAAAAGAAAACTGATAATGATAGTGAGGATAATGATTAAGATGAAACAGAAAGATTTAATTAATAAAATCTGTTTTTAAACAGCTTTTTTAAGCTTCATTTCCCTAAATACAAGAATGTATCTTTTTTATTGAAATAAAGGTAAATAGTTGCCCAATGTAAAAAGTGTCGAAAATTGAAAATGACCATATTTTTGTTTACAAGAAGAGTAACAAACGTAACATTATTGTATATGTATCTTTTTATCCTCTATGGGAAGAAATTATATTCTTAAATGTTTCGATTTTTTTTAGAAATGTTTGGAATTTTAAAATAAGGTCGTATATTTGCAGCCGCTTAACAAGATAGAGCTTGAAATGAAAGATTTGAGTTAAGCAAATGCCACTTAAAGTGCTGATTTTATTAGAGAAATATCGACTTTAAAATTTGGTAAATAAATTGAAAACGCATACATTTGCGACCCGATTGAGAGGAGGTAGTAATTACTACAAAAAGCAGTTTTTAATTCTTAGGAACTCACCTTTAGACTCAATAGATACCATTCTCCGAAACGACTGATTTGAAGTTTTTTCTTTTTCATTTAAGGAATGAAGAAAAGTAAAAAAACTTTAAAATATCGGTTTCAAATCTTGGTTAATAAAAATAAAGTTTATACATTTGCGCCCCGTTAAAAAGTAATGGGAATGTAGATATAAAATTGACGATCAATTTTGGAAGATTCAAAATGTTGAATTGGAAGAAATAGAAAGATACGTTTGCGGCAAACCGCTGTTCATACAAGTTGATTGTGTGAGATAAGTTGGCGTTAAAGCAGACAAAAAGTTCATTGAAATTGTAGGAAGAAGAAG
>CAJQQY010000447.1 GCA_905480595.1 uncultured Saprospiraceae bacterium
CTAGTGGGTCAACAAAAAAAGCCACTTCAGTTTTGAGGTGGCTTTTTTGTTTTAATAAAACTGCATAATTTTTTAAGGTTTTTATGGTAAATATTATTTTGTAGCAAATCATCCTTAAAGAGGGATACCAAAGTTTTTGGTATCCCTCTTTCTTATAAAAATCAGGAAATATTTTATTAGGATACTTCTTTATCTATATTCAAAAGATGCCTGAGTTCCTCTAAATTTTGAACCTCTAAAACATTCCCAAAAGGCAAACCTTCTCTCACCTCGTTATTTCGATTTACCCAAACACTAGTTAATCCAAAATTACTTGCTCCTGAAACATCCCATTGATTAGAAGAAAAAAATAAGACTTCATTTTTGGAAACTTCTAATTTATCCAAAACCATTTGGTAGACTTCTTTTCGAGGTTTGAAAATTCCAAGATCATCAACTGAAAAAAGATGGTCAATTATATTTTCAATCCCAGTTTTTTGAACACCATTTTCCAACATTGATCTTGTTCCATTTGATAAAATACAAATAGTTTTTTCTTGGAAAAAATCTAAAGTTTCTTGCACTCCATCAATCAAATTAGGACGATTATAAATAGGCAAAAGCAAATCGAAAATTCGAGGATTTTTAAGCTGATTAACTCGCATGCTATAATCTAGTGCTTCTTTGGTTACTTGCGAAAAGGGAGCATATTTATTCATTTGATTTCGCAACCAAGTATATTCTAGTTGTTTTTTTCTCCAAATAGAAATAAGGTTTTCAGTTTTATCTTTTGCGATATTTTGAAGTTCTGTGTCTATTTCACTTGTCTTAAACAATGTTCCGAACGCATCAAAAACAAAAATGGATTTCGATTTTATTTTTTTCTTTTCCATAAGAATTAGATTTTTTTATTTTTAAAAGGTCAAAAAAGAATGTAAAACTACCGAAAGCATTATTACCAATCAGCCAAACCTTTTGAGAAGAATTGGAGTCTATCTTAAAAGGAATGAATATATTTTTAACAAAAAAAAAGCTCAATGCATTATTTAACACATATTAACAGTCAATTTTAACTTTGTGAAAAAGATTTTGAGCAAGGTTTTTTCTATTTTTACAATTCTTTGACAAAAGCCTATTTAGAAAATTACTTAAAACAATTTAAGGTTATGAAAAATTTAAACAGCCTCCTTTTCTTTTTGATGGTGCTATTTGCCTTTTCTTCTTGTAAAAAAGATAAGATAGATATTACCTATGAAAGATATACTGCAGATGATTTTGCAGTTCTTAGTCAGACATTAAATATCGAAAATGACTTAAAAGATTACACATTCGTTTTCCCACAATATTATCAGTCTCGTTCGATTTCATTTGATAGCGATTTAGCTACACTTGGACGAGTGATGTTTTATGATAAAAACTTATCGGATGACCGAACTATTTCATGTGCATCTTGCCATAAGCAAGAGTTAGCATTTGCTGATGATTTAGCATTTAGTGAAGGAGTTTCGAATCGGATTACTAGTCGAAATTCATTGGCATTAGGTTCTGTATTTAATTTTGCAGAATATTATGGAGATATTTCTCAAGGCCGAATTCCTTTTTTCTGGGATAACCGAGCGGCTTCTGTTCAAGAGCAATCAAGACAAACTTTTGCTAATGAAGATGAAATGAATATGCCTATGCATAAAGTGATGGAAAGAGTTGAAGAAGCAGATTATTACGAAATTCTTTTCAAAGAAACTTTTGGAGATAGTAAGGTAACTGAAGATCGAATTTTAGATGCAGTAAGTGAATTTGTAAATAGTATGAGCTCTTACCGATCTAAATATGATGAAGAATTAGATAAACATTATGTAAACACATATAACGTAACTAATATTGAGGGAGTTGACTTTACTGGGTTTACAACTGCTGAAAATTTAGGGAAAGATTTATATGTATCTAAGTGTGGAAATTGTCATGGTCGAATCAATGGATTCCCTGCTGAGGTTCAAGCGAATAATGGCTTGCAAATGGATTATGATGATGAAGGAATTGGCGAAATAAGTGGCTCGTCTCAAAATGGAGTTTTCAAAGTTCCTACTTTGAGAAATATCGCTTTGACTGGACCATTCATGCATGATGGCCGATTTGCAACTTTGGAAGAAGTAGTTGATCACTATAGCAATGGTGTTCAAAATCATCCAAACTTGAGCCCTCAATTGAAGCAAGGTGGACAAGCAAAAGCATTCAATTTTACTCAAACTGAAAAAGATGCATTAATTGCCTTCTTGAATACATTTACAGATGAAGTGATGTTAGCTGATGTAAAATATTCAGATCCATTTAAATAGTAATTGGATTAAAAATAAAATAAAAAGTCTTCCATGGTTTAGCTATGGAAGACTTTTTTTTAGAAAAACTAAAACAAACTCAGTCTTATGAAATTAATAAAATTCAACTTATATCTTTTTGTAAGTATATTGTTTTTTTCTTCGTGTGGAAGTGCAAGTCATCATTTTTATGCTACGGACGAAGGAAATCTTTTGGCACTTCGAGAAGAAAAAGATTTAAAAGTATCTGCAGGATACACTCCTCACATAAATAGTTTACCAGGGAACAATATCAATGCTCAAGTAGGTTATAGTCCTTTCAAAAATCTTGGACTTCATGGAAGTTATTTTCGGATTCGAAATTCATTTACAGGAGCTGAAGACATAGATAAAAATGTTTATCAATATAATTTTAGTGGAGCAATAGGTGGATATTATTTTATGCCTGCAAAAGCTAAAGAAGTTTTTGATGACGAGGAAGGTGGATTAACTTCTTTCGAATCTCCAACAGATGGGAAAGGTTTACTCTTTGATGCATACATAGGATTCAGTCAAGGTGCAGTAAATAATTTCTATTTTG
The DNA here is from genome assembly GCA_905480595.1 of uncultured Saprospiraceae bacterium. Classification (GTDB taxonomy): domain Bacteria; phylum Bacteroidota; class Bacteroidia; order Chitinophagales; family Saprospiraceae; genus CAJQQY01. The sequence continues at coordinate 2,872 of CAJQQY010000447.1, forward strand.
GAGAAACAGGGAAAATAGAATTAGATTTCCAGAAAGTCTATGTACAAGGTGGGTTTCATATCTTCTTAGATAAAGTAGGAGCAAGTTTTACTTTACGAGGAGCACAATTAAATTATTTAGATAGTTCAACAGCAACGGGGAAATTATCTGCTTCTCAATTACGAAAAGTAGAAATTATAGAAGAAAATAATCCTTTTTTCTTTTTGGAATCTGCTTTGAAAATTTCTGTTGGAAAACCGGCAGCACCTATTCGAGGGTATTTGACGCTTGCAGGAGTGTATGATTTTGGAGATGTGTTTTTGGAGGTTCAACCCAGTACGATGCAATTTGGAGTAACGGCTGATGTAGATTATTTTTTTTCTAAAAAGAAATCCAAGAAGAGGAAATAAAGAAGTTCTTAAAAATATGAAAAAGGAGTTGCAAAATTAATTGCAACTCCTTTTTTTATGAATAAACGAAGCATGCTTTTAAGCTCCGTGGCATTGTTTATATTTCTTACCACTTCCGCAAGGACATTTTTCATTCCGTCCAACCTTAGGCACATCACGTTTAAATGTCTCCACTTTTTGCCTTCTACCACCAGCAGCTGCAGCTGCAGCTTTTGCAGCTTCTGCGTTAGCATCTTTGTTAGTAGATGTTTTACTTAAATCTGTTTTTTGAGTTTGAGCTTCTTCAATTCTAGTGCCATCTCGGAAGACTACCGAACCTTTTACAAGATAAGAAGTAACTTGCTCATTGACTCTATAAATCAATTGTTCAAACAAGTTAAAGGCTTCCATTTTATAAACTACCAACGGATCTTTTTGCTCAAAAGAAGCTGCTTGAGAAGAGTCTTTCAACTCATCCATGGAACGTAAGTGTTCTTTCCATTCTTCATCAATAATCGAAAGTGCAACTACTTTCTCAATGTCTCGCATGATAGTTTTTCCTTTGGATTTTACTGCACTTTCTAAGTCTGCAGCAGCAGGTAGAACTCTCGAAACACCATCTGTAAATGGTAAAGAAATTCGTTTGTATTTATGACTTTCAGTTTCGTAAACATGTTTGATTTGAGGAAGAACCAAGTCAGAAAGCATCTGTCCTTTACGCTCATACATTTCCATAAATTGATGATACATTTTAGTAATAATATCATCTTCATCTCCTTCTTGGAAATCAATGGCGTCCATTTTTGGATCAATTCCCATTACTTCAATTGAACCTCTTCGGAAAGTTTCAAAGTTACCATCTTTACGATGAGCCAATACTAAACTTTCAATTAAGGAAATAAACATGGTATTCAAATCCAAAGAAAGTCTTTCTCCTGAAAGTGCGTTGAAACGTTTTTTGTAAATCGCTTCCCGCTGAATATTCATTACATCATCATATTCCAATAATCTTTTTCGAATACCGAAGTTGTTCTCTTCCACTTTTTTCTGTGCTCGTTCGATAGATTTAGATACCATTGAATGTTGAATTACTTCACCATCCTGATGACCCATTTTATCCATCAATTTCGCAATTCGTTCAGACTTGAATAGTCGCATCAAGTTATCTTCCAACGAAACATAAAATTGTGAACTACCTGGATCTCCTTGACGACCAGCACGACCTCTCAACTGTCTATCAACTCGTCGAGAATCATGTCGCTCAGTACCTATGATGGCTAAACCACCTGCAGCTTTTACTTCGTCAGATAATTTAATATCCGTTCCTCGACCAGCCATATTGGTTGCCAAAGTTACTTTCCCAGCCTTACCCGCTTCAGCAACAATATCAGCTTCTCGCTGATGTTGTTTGGCATTCAAGACATTATGATCTATGCCTCGCATCTGGAGTAATCGACTTAGTTTTTCAGAAATCTCCACCGAAGTTGTACCAACCAAAACAGGGCGACCTGCATTACTCAATTTTACAACATCTTCGATTACAGCATTATATTTTTCACGAGCTGTTTTATAAACTAAATCATCTTTATCATCTCTGACGATAGGACGATTGGTTGGAATCACAACTACATCCAATTTGTAAATTTCCCAAAATTCGCCTGCTTCTGTTTCGGCAGTACCGGTCATACCAGCTAATTTGTGATACATCCGGAAGTAATTCTGCAAAGTTACAGTTGCGTATGTTTGAGTTAAGTCTCCAACTTTTACATTTTCTTTTGCTTCAAGTGCTTGGTGTAATCCATCAGAATATCGACGACCTTCCATCATCCGACCAGTCTGCTCATCCACGATTTTCACTTGACCATCCATCACGACATATTCTTCATCTCGCTCGAACATGGTGTATGCTTTCAGCAATTGATTGATTGAGTGTAAACGTCTTGACTTAATAGAAAAATCAGAAATCAATTTAGTTTTGTTTTCCATTTTTTCATCTTCACTCCACTCTTCATTTTCCTCAATCATCATCATCTCAGTAGCGATATCAGGCATGATGAAAAAGTTAGGATCTTCATTTCCTTTAGCTAAATATTCAGCACCTTTTTCAGTTAGCTCAACACTTCGAGTTTTTTCAATAATTGTAAATAGCAAAGGATCATCTACCAAGTGCATTCTTTTCGATTGTTCTTGCATGTAGTGGTTTTCTGTTTTTTGCAAAACAACTTCCACACCTTCTTGACTGATGAATTTAATTAATGGAGATGATTTTGGTAATGCTCTATGTGCTCTCAATAAACACATTCCTCCTTCTCCTTCTTCCACACCAATATTACCTTCTTTGAATTGTTTTTTAGCTTCTGCTAAATATGATGAAGCAATTTTTTTCTGTGCATTCAATAAGGCTTCTACTCGAGGTTTCAAAGCAATATATTCTTGCTCTTCTGCTCCTTGAGGAATTGGGCCAGAGATAATCAAAGGAGTTCTCGCATCATCTACCAAAACTGAATCGACCTCATCCACCATACAATAATGATGTTTTCCTTGAACCATTTCATCTTGAGAGCGAACCATGTTATCTCTCAAATAATCGAAACCAAATTCATTATTTGTTCCGTAAGTGATATCACAATTGTAAGCAGCCACACGACCTTCCGAGTGAGGTTTATATTTATCAATACAATCAATTGTCAATAATAAGAATTCGAAAATAGGCCCTACCCATTCACAGTCACGACGAGCTAAGTAATCATTCACCGTAATTACGTGAACCCCAAGACCACTTAATCCATTTAAATATGCAGGAAGTGTCGCCACTAAAGTTTTACCTTCCCCTGTTTGCATCTCCGCAATTTTTCCATCATGCAAAACCATTCCACCAATCAACTGCACATCATAGTGAACCATGTTCCAAGTCACTTCTCCACCTGCAGCCATCCAAGAGTTAGCATAAATTGCTTTGTCTCCTTGAATTGTTACGTGAGCTTTATTTGCAGCAATCTCTCGGTCATGATCTGTAGCTGTTACTGTTATAGTTTCATTAGCAGAAAATCGACGAGCAGTTTCTCGAACAACTGCAAAGGCCTCAGGTAAAATTTCTTTTAAAATTTCCTCCAGATGTTTATCTCTTTCCTTGATTAATTCATCTGACTCTTTGAACAATTCTTCTTTTCGATGGAAATCTTCAGTTGAGTCAGCTTCCTCTTTGATAGCTTTTATATCAGCATCAATTCCAGACAAATGCTCTGCAATTCGAGTTCGAAAATCATTCGTTCGATTTCTCAAACCATCATGACTCAAATTCGTCAATTTCTCTTCCGCTTCATGAACCAAATCAACGATTGGTTGATACAAAGATTTATCTTTGTCGTACTTAGTTCCAAAAAGCTTTTTAATAAAATTTATCATGTTATCTTTTTCGTAAAACGACTTTCTAAGTCGTAGAATGAGTAATATTTTTTTTCAAAAAAAACGACATCAATGGTCGTAAGGATTTGGGGGCAAATATAAAGGATAAATAAGTGTTCCTTCATAAGATTTGAACATTATTCATCACATTTTATTCCATTATAAATTAAACGATACTTTTGTGACATTATGGCGCAAATCTATCACTTCCCATGAAATAAATTCCACTATTTTTACATTTTTAAACCAATACGTCAGGAATATGATTTTTTTTATAAAAAAGAGAAAGAGAATACATTTTATATGGATACTTGGGATTATGATACTTTTTATTTCGGCTTGTCAGATTGATAGTAAGAATTATCTCCCCGAATATTATTATCCGATGGAAAAATGGGGAGAGGGAATGGTTTATGAATATCATCCAGTTAATAATGATCAGCTCCCTGTGGAGTATTGGTATTTTAGAAAAATGAGAAAAGAGGAGAATACCATTTTGACCGGACAATATTATGATCATACTTTTAGGCCTCGTCAAATATTCAATGCTGAGGTGACGAATGAAGGAGTTTTCATTAAAGATTATATTTTATACGAATTTGATTCTTTGGGAAATGTCAATCAAAATGCTGCAGAAATTTTAGCAAATGTTAGTTTTCCTTTTCAAATAAATGATGAGGCTGAAGTATTTTCAAGCAAATTAAAATGGAAAATGCCAACAGAAGAATATCCAAATGGACATCTCGAATTATCCCGAGATCGAAAATTCATAGGCGATGCAGCATATTCGTTTAAAAATAAATCATACGATTGTGTCGAATTTCAAATTAATGAATTGATGAGTGATTTTAATGATGGACATTTGGAAAAGAAATATTTTGGAACGGAGCTCTTTGCAAAAAAACTCGGATTGATTTATTATAGAAAAGAAATTGATAAAAATTTCGTTGAAGAATATGAGTTGAGAGATACTTTTTCGATGTTGAAATTTGAAGAAAAATTTAAACAATATATTGGTGAGTAAATTTAGAATGACAGATTATTTGAAATTATTATTGAAGGTGAGTACACTTGTCGTTGTTTTATTTTTATCAGATAAAACAACCGCCCAAGTTTTCCCTCCTGATTTTTTATGTGTTCGAAGTGATACGCTCTTTTGGAATATCCCAACAAATCCTTGTGGCACATTTAATAGCTACGAAGTTTTTTTTAGCGCAAATCCAAATGGGCCATTTAATCCTTTAGGTACAGTTTCTAATCAAGGTCAAAATTTTTTCCATCATCCAAATCCAACTGCAAATACTTGGTACTATTATTTGGAAAGTGATTTTAATTGTCCTGGCGAAATGGTTTTACAATCTGACACCTTAGATAATCAACAACCAGAAATTGCCATGCTCAACAAAGCTTCAGTCAACGGCAATTCTATCGAACTCGAATGGCAGGAAAGTCCATCACCAGAAGTTTCAGCTTATATTATTTTAAGAAATACTCCGATGGGAACCATTGCGATAGATACCGTTCCAAGTGGGACTACGAGTTTTATAGATGTTAATGCATTTCCAAGTGATCAATCTGAAACCTACTTTATTTTAGCAATTGATGATTGCGGAAATACGAGTCTTTTTAATGATCCGCATACGACCGTTTTTTTGACAGAATCGGTAATTGGTTGTGAGCAAAAAATAATTTTGGATTGGAATTTATATGAAGGTTGGGCGAATGGAATTGGAAGCCAAGAAGTCTGGGTGGAGGTTGATGGAGTTGGGCCAGTATTGGAAGCAACCATTTCAGGAACCGATATAAATTATGTTTTTGAAGATGCAAGTGACTCTGAGAATTATTGTTTTTTTATAAAATCAATTGAAAATGGAACAGGTGTTGAGTCCTTCTCAAATGAAATTTGTTTGACCCCAGACTTAGTTGAACCGATGCGTGATTTTGTTTTGAGAAATGTAAATGTGCTTCCTGATAATTCAGTTGAGCTTACTTGGAATTGGAGCTCGGTGGCTGAAATTCAATCTTTTGAAGTTTTGCAAAGTTTAGATAACAATACATTTGCAATTTTAAATTCCACACCTGCACCAGTTCCTTTGGGTAATGATAATAGTTCAGTTGATTTAATTACAGATCCTTCTACAGGGAAAGTTTTTTATAAAATCCAAACTACAGATGATTGCGATATTCTAGTAGAATCAACTTATGGAAGTACGATTCATTTAGTTGGGAATCCTCAACCAGGAAATTCTAATTTTTTAACATGGACTCCTTTTGATATTGAAAATGCACAAGTTGTCGATTATTCTATTTATCGAGTGGTGAATGGAGCCGCAAGTTTTGTAGATGTCGTTCCTGGAGGGACAACGTCCTTTTCAGATATAGTTGACCCAAGTGAACAGACAGAAAGTAATGTGTGCTATTTTGTATTGGCCAATGCGGATGTTACACTTCCAAATGGAGCAATCCTTCCAATCGAATCTTCTTCGAATACCACTTGTGTCGAACAACTATCAAGCATCGTTGTACCCAACGCATTTGCCCCGCAAGGGATAAATCAAATTTTTAAACCATACGTCATTTTCGGCGAAACGGCAGATTATCAATTCACAGTTTACAATCGTTGGGGAGAATTATTATTTGAAACCAAAGACATCGATCAAGGTTGGAATGGAAAATATAAAGGTGTTATCCAACCAATGGGTGCTTATGTTTTTCAAGTAAGAATTACTCAGGAGAATGGTAGAGTTGTGGAAGAAGGAGGCGTTTTTACTTTGTTACGATAATTTTAGGTTCGATGAGTTAAGCAAAAAACTATTAAATAATGTCTAGCGAAAAACAACCTTTACGAATTGAAACTGGTTGGAAAGTGACTTGGAATACCTTTGATGAAGTTGACCCAATGGAAGATACGATGCACTACTTTTCAGGTTCTAGCTTGCTAACCTTGCATCATGAAAATGCTAATAGACTCATTGACCTTTCTTGGAGACCTGAAGAAACAATAGATGGGAATTTCATTTTATTGGTATTAAATACTATCGAAAAGTTTAACTCTAAAACTAATACTTTAGATATTGATGTAGATTGGGAAAATCCTTATTTGCGATTTGAAAGTAAAAATAGACTCGAAGTTGTAGCAAAATTAGAACAACTGATGCTGCAATTATCACCTTTCGAAGATCCTAGAATTTTAAAAAATAGGGGCGTCATTGATGAGCCTTCAGAGACCTACCGCTTAGAATTAATAGAAAATGGATTGAGTGATGAGCTCATTGCTAAAATTATTACCACCGGCAATCGTAAAATTCAAATACAATTGATAGATCACTCCGATATAACTAAAGACATTTTACAAGACTTAGCAGACAATGGCTGCAACATTAAAGTAAAAAACAAAGCGAAGGCTAAATTAAACAGTAAAAAGTATAGAGCTTAAAAGCTAAAAATGTGAGAAAAAGAAAACTCTAACTCATTGATAATCAATCAACTTTACGCTTCTCTCAATTTTCTTCCCTATTTTTTAAAAAAACTTTGTAACCATTCTTAATTCTTGCGGTAACCACGTCAGAACACACAACAAAACAAGTGTAACGAACGAAAATAATGACCGACGAACAGCTAATGATAAAAGTCCGAGATGGAGACATTGCAAAAGCAGCTGTCTTGTTTGAGCGATATAGTGGACGGTTGTATAATTTTTTTGTTCGACTGACTTTTGATGAATCGTTGAGTGAAGATTTGACGCAAAATGTTTTTGAAAGAATCATTCGCTACAAACATAGCTTTAATGAAAACCATCAATTCAAATCGTGGATTTTTCAAATTGCGAGAAATGTGCGAATGGATTTTTATAAAAAAAATAAAGTCAAAGTAGCGGGTGAAGTAGATGTCTCAAATGTGATGATGATGTCAAATTCCGTTTCGGAGAAAATGGAAAAAGACGACGACTTGAAGAACTTAGAAAAAGCCATGTCTCATCTCAATTCAGACCAAAGAGAAATATTAGTACTTACTCGTTTTCAAAAATTAAAATATGCCCAAGTTGCCGAAATGATGAATACATCAGAAGGTGCGGTAAAAGTAAAAGTGCACAGAGCGATCAAAGAATTGCGCAACGTATTTTTTAAAATAGATAAACTTTAAAGATGTGAGCCGTAAGCTGGCTAAAGCACACAAATTGATAAAATAATTTTCATGAAATTTCAAGAACTAGAAAATAAATTAATTGATTACCTCGACGATGCTCTAACCCAAGAGCAACGGTTGGAGATCGAACAACAATTGGAAAGTTCAGCAGAACTCCACCAAATTTTAGATGAGTTGAGAACAGTCATGAATGGAATGGAAACGACTGAAGAGTTTCAACCTTCCTCTAATTTGAAAAATAACTTCGACCAATTTTTACAAAAAGAAATTAGTAAGCAAGGAGGTAGAGATGCGAATGTTGTTGAATTTAAGAAACCTAACTCAGGATATAAAAGATTCTTATTCCAGATAGCTGTAGCCGCTGCGATTTTAATTATGGGAGTTTTTATTGGGAAAAATTTGGGAGGAGAACTTCAAGTGACACCTGGGGATATTGCGGATTTAGAAAAAAAGATGCGGACTGAAATGTTAGAACTTTTAGAGGATAATTCAACTAGTGGTAGGATCAAAGCAGTCAATATTAGTTATGAACTTCAGCCTGACGACGAAATCGTAGATGCATTAATTCAATCAATGAATATTGATAAAAGTACAAATGTTCGAATTGCAGCAATGGAAGCGTTATCTCATTTTGGCGATGACCCGAAAGTTAGAACAGCGCTGTGTAAATCTCTAGCAGTTCAATCCAATCAATTGATTCAATTATCACTCATCAAAATATTGATCAATTTAAAAGAAAAACAAGCGATAGAGTATTTTGAAAAAATAATCGAAAAAGAATCAACTACTCCTGAAGTGAGAGATGAAGCTCAAATGGGAATTTTTAAAATGATGTAATTTCAAGCGGTTAACCACTTAATCATAATTTTAGACAACAGTAATT
>CAJQQY010000448.1 GCA_905480595.1 uncultured Saprospiraceae bacterium
TTCTTTCAAAGGCATTAACTTATCCTTTAAGGAACTGCTTTCAATATACGCAATCGCTCTTTCCACCCGAAAATGTTCTGTCTGAGTAGAGGTGACTATTTCTTCAAGACTTTCCATCATAGCACCAGTCATTCGGAAAACTGGTTGAATGAAAGGTTGTAAAAGATCTTTAAATAATCTAAAAAAAACAGCCCCTATGGAGTTGATTGCTACACTTTCAAATTGATCTTCTTTTACAAATTCCGTGTTATAAAGCTTTACGGATTTCAAGGATTGTAAGACAACATTATACTCATCTTCATTAGGATCATTCTCATCTATCACAAATTGTCGGAGCAAACTATCTGTTATCCGGAAAGGATTAAAAAAATCAATCAATGAGGTTTGAAATTGGTCAAACTCTTCTTGTTTAATTACCGTAAGCACCTCCGTTTCAAATTCTGCTTCTGATGAAAATTTACGACCTTTAAGCTTACTCGATCTTAGCTTCCTAGTAACGCCAAGTAATGGGATTTCATCATCTTTATTTTTGAAATCCGTTTCCAAAACATTGAGTCTTCCATCAGTAATTTGGAAGAAGAGTTGGGTTAAAGGTAAAATGTCATCTTTATATTTCCCGTAATAATTAGCTCCTAGTTCTTTTTTTACAGCCGATTCAAAATCTAGCCTCGATAAGAAGTCTTCTTCAAAAAGAGCACTTGCTTGCAAATTCACTAGTGCCTTTTCAAAAAGTTGGAGTGCATTGAGTGTATTGAACAGATCCAGATTTAACCGATTGATCATAGTGGAAGTATCTACCTCATCGACTACAATGGTATTTACATTTACCCCATAAGATGATGTGAAAATGGGCAAGTCATCCGTTGGTAGTTGATCTTTAAAATCAGTATAAATCGTCCTTCCAACTATTTTTCGTAGTCCTGTATCTGTTCCATTTTCAGATAAAAACTCAAATTCTGTAATATTGCTATTATTCAAAGTTGTTTTGACAGCAGTTAAATCTTCTCCATTTACAATTAAGTCATCTAGGTAAAGATTTAAACTATCAATAATGGATGCTTTAATTTGAAAAACAGGATGGCTGTATTTAAAAATTAAGTCTTTAAGTTTATTATAATTGGTGATCCCTATTGTTGTTTTTAAACCTTCTTCATATAATTCTTGAGTGGGAAATATTTGTTCTGCAAATTGGGTATTCTTTAAACTGATTAGGGCATCTATTAAAGTCGTTTGTTCTGTTATTTTAGCTTCCACATCTGGAATGACCACATCAAGTTTAGTTTGAGAAATTCCATATGTAGGAAGAGCAGCCTCAAGTATTTGATTTCTAAATTCAGAGCCAATGACGTTTATATTGCCCTCCTCCAAATCTTCTTTAGTTAAATATTCGACTGTAAAATTATCACTCCCCTTTAAATCGGTCAGGACTTGATCAAATCGGTCAAGCTTGTTCCTATTGGTCGTCAATTGGGTTCTTGCATCTTCGATCTTCGAAGTCGTAATTTCATATCTATTCAGGTTCTCTGGTATGACAAGAGTTAACCAATTAGAGGCCTGGAATCCTGTGATACCTGGAACCTGTTCAATTTCATATTCGATTTCGGTTAACCGAAATTCCAGTTCAAGATGTATTGATGCAAATTTTTCTGGCGTTTTAGTATCGAATAAATAAGTAAAATAGGACGTGCCATCATCTTGTAAAAGATCGATTCGACCCGATGACAAAGAAAAATCTAGATCGTTTTTATTAGCGAGTGTCAGGTTGTTAACATCCTCACCCAGCCAAATATTTTTCACTACGGCAACGCCTCTAATCCTAGGAGTTTTATTGGCATCGGTCCAAGTAGTAGTAAGCGCACTATTGGCTATCGTTATTTCTACCTCAAACTGTACTGCCGTTTCAATGTCATATCCTTTAACCAGATGAACCAATAATTCCTGCTTCATTGATTCAGTAGCTTTAGCCATACTTCCTGTACTTCTATCTTCCTCTAGAATTACATCCAACTTATTACTAATTTCTGAAGCTAGCGTGGACTTGAGAGTAAGTATCGCTTCAGTACTCGTGGTATCCTCTTGCATCGCAGTTACCAAACTCTCTGGAGTTAAAAATTCTTCTACTGCCACTAGAAAATCTCTAGCGAGAACATTGATATCAATCGCTTCAAATTGTTTTTCAACTGCATCGTTAGGATTTAATCTAGGCGAAATCACATAATCATCAACAGGTACATTTCCCTCCAATAAAGTATTGGCTAATGGAGGAAGAGAATAATAAGCTGGATTGGCTTCAGAAATATCATAGGTAATGCCCTCTTGCGTCCCTAACCAAACAGCAAAGAAAGGACGTCCGGTATCCGTAGCTTTTTTCCTTTTGAGTCGGTCTTCACTTACTGCCAGACGTAGATCGGGAAAGGCTTGCTCAAAATTAAAAGCAAAACTTTGAATAGTATCAGTTTGCCCCAGCGCATCTATTTTTGGAGTCAATAAAGCCGTATTGGAAAATACTTCCAGATGTTTTTCCTGAATTTTGGAAGTAACATTTCCATTACTATCCTTTACCTTTAAACTATCGTGAATAAATTGTATATCTCGACTTATAGTAAATTGAACCACAACTTCAAATATAAATTTCTCTTGTAAGTGCACTTCAGATTTCAATCTGTTGTATCGAGGTGGCTCATACGTAGGCCTTATTGGCATTAGCGAAGCATGTGTACCTTTTGCAATGGCACTTAAGTACAAATAGATATCTTCTACAAAAGCTACAAGAGTTTGCTTATCAAAACCGTTGTTAGTATTGACCTCCCAATCTATGTCAACCGTAGTCTTTATGGAAATGTCTATATCTGGTTGAATAAGTTGATAATATATTTTTTGATAATTAAGAAGATCAGATTGCAATCTTTTATTTTGTTTGTCTGTTGTTTTTTCTGGCGTGTTCGGGTCAGGGTATGCACTCACATCGAAGGAGAATTTCAACTCTAGAGCTATATTGTGCTCATCAACTTTTACATAGCAAAAATTTTCATTCACAGAAGGCCATTGATTGAGGCCAATTAATGGGTCAGTATATTTTATTAGAAAATCACCTGGTAAGTTTTCTACATCAGGAGAATTCTTAACTTGTAATGAGTTTCCATAAATGTCCTGCCACCAGCATTCAATTGGTAAATTGGTATTATCATTTACTCCGAGATAAGGGTCTTTATCTAGTAAAGGAAGATTTGAGTCCACCTGAGGATAAGGATTTTTCCACAAAGAAAATGCTGGAATTAGTCGTTCATACAACCAATTTTCAGTTCCATTTTTTAATTTCATTATTGTTGGACCAATGGGAATACTGGACTGTAAAGTTTCAAAATCAGTATTTCCATCATCATTTGTTCCCAGACCAAAACCCAACATATGATATAAATGGTTGGCTTCATCAATTGCTGAATCAGGATCATCTTCCGGACTCTCTCGATCATCCACCTTGAATCCAATATGACCAGGGGGAATTACCAATACAGGAATAATTGCTTCGCTCCGAGCAAGAACGAGATCGTTCTCCATTTCAATCGATTGTACATCGACTATTTCCGGATCAGTATGTGTATAGTCTTTTTTTAATCTTACAGCATTATTAAAATTGTGGATCGGATCAGCAGTATTAGTAAACTCAATGATAAGATGAACTGGAGCAATAGATTCTCCTTTGAACCAGCTATCCTCCAAATTAGCATCATCGTGTTGGACATGTAGAAAATAGTCACCTGTGGCAACTGTACATCCTTCCCAAATCAAGCGAAGGAAATGTATATCCTTAATTTTTTCTTCTTCATTTCTAGTTAGAGAAGCCGAAAAAGGAGACTCTAAACCATAGGCAGTATATAATTCTTCACCATCAGCAGCAGTATAAGTAGATAAGTCTAAACCATCAGCAGTATTGGTTGATAAATTAGACCTATATATATGAGTGAGGTTACTACTAACTGCTGGTTCCAAGCTTGCCAAATCAGCAGTATCCGAACCAGCTGGGGCATAAGCTAAATATAAATCAACCGGATCCGCTTCATTATTTGTTGATAAGAAATTGAAAATATCCTCCAACAAGTTCAAATCATCATCACTCCCTTCAATGATTTCATAGGTATGAGCCATAAAGCCTTTACCTTCAGAACCAGGGATTCTTTGAACCGTAAACTTAATCATGGTTACCCAGGTAAAGTTGTCAGGCTCTACAGAAATCTCATTCTCATACTTTCCGGCGGGCCATAAATGCAAATCAACACTTCGGTCATCACTCAATAGATGAGATTTTAAACTATTCGGAAATGGAAGGAGCAGGTCTGGGTTTCCATCGCCATCGTTCCAATTAATAGATTGCCGAAGAGCAAAATTCATTTGTTGATCCTTATAAAAATCAATAAGCTTGAGTGATATTGCAGGGAACTTATCCAAAGTTACCACCTTTAATTCTTGCGAGGTATTGTAAAGAGGATCAGATGCAGATTTAAGAACTTCGTAAAGAATTTTATCAAATAAGATATTTTTATCTGGATCACTAGGATCCTCAACCTTCAAATAGGAAAGATCATTTGGATTAGAAAGGGTAATTTGATATTTAGATTTTTCCTTATTCGACGAATCTTCGAAAATAAATTGTTGCCCAGTTGCTTCGTAAAGTCCCATCTCATCAGTATCAGGAGCAAACGTATTCGCAGGAACTCTAAATCCATTAAGCAGGAACGTCGATGCCATTCCTGCAATGTTTTCGTATGGATCGTATGGAACTGGATCATTGAAATATTCCTCAAACAAAAGAAGATTTTTGAGAGTTGGATCTGTTAAATTCACTTCTTTTTTTTCCAAATAATTGATAAGTTCCTGTAGTCCGCTCCTTATCAACATTCTGAAATATCCGGTAAAAATAAATTCAGGGATAAAGTCTGCATCAATAGTACTTGGGTTTTCAGCCTTAGGATCAAATCGCGATTTGAATTTTTGATTAAACCCTTTGAGGTTTTCAATCTTAGAGTCGTCAAGTTTTTTACTCTCTGGAGAAAAATTTTTAGGATCATCCTCTCCTATTTTGAGGTCAAGATGCGGAAACATGGGGAACACAGTTGCTTCAAGTTCGTTGGTAGCTGACCCTTTATACTTCTGAATTCGAAAATTAAAATGCCTCTCTAAAAAGTCTTCCAATACAATATAACTAATGGATTCATTAGCAAAAGCTTCAAATGTATCTATGAGCTCCTCAACGGTAGGGTGAGCAGCTTCTGTTTTTCCAAATGCCACCCAAACCCATTGGACGAGGATTTTTACCATTTCTCGAAAATCCTGTTGGCTAATATGTTTTTCTTTCTCTTTTTCAGGTTCCAGTCCAGAAGGTTTATTTTCCAAAAAGAGCATGGCGACTCCTTGTGTCCTTTTTAATGGATCAGAATCTTCCATCCATGTCAAGGCCGGTTGAAAATAAATATCCAGATCCTTTTTATTTTCTGCATCGAACCCAGCTAGTGTTATATTGAAAATACTCATTGTTATGCTTATTTAATTATCCAACTATCCAAGGTGTATTATACCCAGTAGGAGAGTCAATGGTGAATTTCTGCTCTACTGTCATTGCAAATTTCTTTTTGACCTTGATAAACGCCACTTTTACCGTAGCCTTAACAGAGACCTCAGCTTTTAGTAGGACTTGTATATCTTTATAAACCTCCATCACAAACTGTATGCTTGCGGCTGCAAGAACTTCTATTTCAACAGAGATGATCACAAAGTCCACAGCTCCATATAGCCTTCCTTCGATTCTGATACCTCCACTCAATCTAAAAAACAAGGTTTCTTTACCTCCATTTGCTGGACGGTACCAGGATATCACTCCTTCGATCATTCCTTGAAGGGTAATACTGATTTCTGCTTTTAAAGGTCCTTTGTTGAATGATTTTCCTAATCCTACTCTTAGTCCTACACCGATTTCATATACTGGTGTAAATACCCCTTTGTCAGATGCATGGAGTCGTGGCGTACTTGTCGCTGTTTCTGCTGAAAGTTTTCTAAAATAAAAACCTCCTGCTCCAGTAAAAGGAAATACCTCTAAAGCGAAGGATCGCTCATAATTGAAATTCCGGGGAAACCCAAGATCAACGGCAAAATCACCATTAGTATAAATATCGACTATAATGCCTGGTAAAATTACTGTGACTGCTCCGAACTCCATCCGACGAAGTAAATCGGGTAAGACCAATTCGCCGTGATACTTTCCTGTGGTCTCTGAGACTTTGGTATAGAGAATTTCAAAAACAAAACCTTTAAAATTTTTCGCTGCTTCTCCATGAAGTTCTATTCGAAGGCCATAAATCTGAGGATCATTGAAAATGACACTTAAATTCAACATTTTTAAGAGAGTAACATCTAATCCAACAAGCCACTCACTATCAGCACTAAAACCAATAGGGCTTCCATTTCCAAGGAAAGATTTTTGAGGACTTCCCATACTTAGAGCACGATCTCCTACTAATTTTTTTTGGTTGGATTCAAGAGTACCTCGCAAGGCATTCATCACATCCTTGATAGATTCAACAGAGGCGGTTTGAGTAAATTCGACATGTTGTCCAAGTCCGAGGTAACGTAATTCGAACATGGCTCCTCCCTTCCCTGGAATTTCTGGTGGCTTTCCATCCACAGGATCCCAACTGAGTGGGTTGGTATCAGTATAGGTATTTTTGACAAAAGTACCTGTTATATTAATTTTAGTTTTTCGAACACTCTTTTTACTATTTTGGCTCTTAGGCTTACTGCTAAAACTGAGGCCAAATGAGGTTACGTTTAAGAAAGGTTTAATTTCATTTGGAATGAGGCCGGAAGGGGTGGCCAGCTTGAATCCAAAAGTTTTTTCTTTTGTTGCTTTGACAAAACCAAAGGTTAGAGTCAAATTGTTCAATAAAGGAGAAAGGTCAAATTTGGATAAGAAATCCCAAGGTGGATTAAATTCGTATTCCTCTATAGATGGATCAACTAAAGAAGCAAAAAAAGTAATGACATCTCCCAAGGTTAACTTACCATCTACCTGAATCCTGAATTCGAGATTGACATCTCCCGAAGTATTTTTATCATAATATGTTTCAAATGTAACTTGACCTATTTGAAGAAGGAAAAATATCTTGGATTGGACTATCTCAACTCCGTTCGATATTTCTGGCACCATCCTTAGGCAGGCACCCATCGAAATAAATTCCAACCCCTCAATCGGCGTTTTAATCATACCACAAATTTCACCAGTAATCTTTTTTCCGGTCAATTTTCTTAGGTCGACGGTAGCTTCTACATTTATTGAATCTGGATTGTCTGACCAAAAATTAATTTGAGGTTTCCAAGCAACCCGTCCATAGATCCCATATTGTTTTTCTGGTTTTTTGGGGTCGACGTTGGGAAATTGGTCATACCGTATTTGAAGTTCGTACAAATGAATTGTAGTTAATCCCCCCAAAGCATTCTTATCTAAATCTCCTTCATCAGATACAAGATTAATCAGACCGGCAATGAGGTCAATTTTTTCTCCTTCCTTATTCTTATAACTGGCGAGAACCGACGTCGCATCACTAGAAGAGCCGTAAGAAAGCGAGAACTTTCGGCCAGCCTTTCCTAATAAAACCCCTATTCCTTTTTCCATACTCATGATAATCTTTTTTTTAGATTGTAAATGCTCAGCTCTTATTGAGCTCGATCAGCTCATTTTTTCACATAAGAGGCATACCAACCCAAGAGCTTATCCTTGCGAAGCGGCACCTCTTCTTTCGATCGTGGATCTCCAAACAATATAATTTCAGTTTGTCCACTTGGCGGAAAGGACACCACCATAAATTTGATTACAATATTTTTTAACTTAAGCAAGTATCCCCTATTATCAGGAATCTCAGATTTTGGATCTTTATAAGACTCAAAGCGAATACTTTTAAACGCAATTTTGAGTAAGCCTTGAACAGTAATCTCCTTTTTTCCACCTGTCGATCCTGGAAGTTTAAGTCCCAGATAAATTCCTTCTTCCTCTGGATTCCAGGCAACAAGGATTCCGGCTACAAGCCCTGTACTGCCTGCAAGTGCACCTGCACTTCCCAAATTCAAGTCATACTCAAGACCATACCATGTCTCTCCCAACGCAACAGTTTTTAGAAGTGAATTCACCGGCATATAACCGCTGCTGGTAAGCGCATTAGGATCGGAAGTAACCGTTTTAAAACCTTTGAATTTGAGCGGAAATTTCTCATACAAACTTTGCAAACGAGCTCCACTTTGATTGAGGTCAAAGGCCATTTGTTGAGTTTTGAATTTAAATATCTTATCGGCCACTCTAGCTCGTTCATCTGGCGTTTCGCTATATAGATTAAATGACATGGTAATTTGTAAATTACTCATACTCAAATAATCAGGTAAAGACGGATCAGCAGGATCAGTTTCTGGACCAAAAGAAAGTACATCAAAATCTTCAAAATGAACAAACTTGATACGTCCCCATAAGAAAAAGCGACCTGTGATAGGCAACGGGTTTGGTCTAGGATTTAGTAATGGATCGGTAGCAAATTGAGCTTTGACAATCTCCACTTCCTGCATCACTTTGCCTGATAGTTCAAACCGATTGGCTCCACTAAAGCCAAAGGAATAAGTAGTTTTTCCATTTTGCTTTTCAGCGACTCCTATCAGGCTGATCATATTTCCACCAAACGGACTATTCAAAAGGAAAGCTTCTTCATGGAAAAGGTATTCCATAAATAATTGAACCTCAGCTGCGAAATCCGTAATCAATGAATTTCGGAAAACAACAGTTAAAAATGGAACATGAAAGTTATAGCCGGAAAGGTCCGCTTCGGGTACAATATTGTTTTGATAATCGATTAAAGCAAACATGGAGGAAGGCTTTGGAAAAAGATCTGTTCCTGATGATTCCACAGGAGTCACTTCAATACCTACATATTGTGCATAAAATAAATCTGGATTCATACCTCCTGCCAAAGCTGCCAATTGATCGGGCAGGTTGCCTAATGGAACGGTCACATTAAAAGCTAGAATACCTGTCCAATTCGCTTGGGTGATGGCTGGTAAAATAGCTGCATATTTTTTTCTTTCCTTAGGATCTTTGCTTGCTCCATTTTCCAACGCTGCATTCACAAAATCTTGCAACGCTAAACTTGCCATTTCCTTACTCTGATTAAAATCGTCGGGTAGCGACCAAAGATCAGGCTTGGAGGCTAGTTCCATGAGAGATTTATCATGAAACTTAAAAACCATTATTGTCCCGTTTTTATCCCAATTATCAGCGCCAGCGCCCAATTCAAATTTCCAGTCTTCAATATCCACTTGAGCATCAGTAGTAAAGAATGGTTCAATGTCTTTGGGATTACATATCACCATAAAAAGCTGATTGGATTGAAGTACGGCTTTTAAGGCAGCATTATGAGGAATGTTGGACATTTGAACCAACGTTTGATTCCAATTCATTGCCAACTGTAAGGTACTTATTTGTAACGCTCCTGGAAAGTTGGGATCTGGAGAATAGCTCGCAATAAGCCCCTGAGGAGTGGTTCCTTTAAAATTAGTTCCACTTCCCGAAATTTTAAGCGCAGTAGAATAATTAGTAGCATGATTTATCTCTCTGATTCGATTGAACCGAAAATTATTGATCAAAAGATTTTCAAACTGACGCATATCCGTTAATCTGCCAGAGTCAACACTTCCATAGGGAAGCATGGGAAAAGAAAGAGAAGCATGAGTTGTTCTTGTCTTTAATGTTTTTGTTTGATCAATATCAATGGCTTGTGGGAGTCCCAAAGCAGGCACTTCCAAAAAGTCCAGAAATTCTGTGCTTGATGATTCTGCTTTGTAAAGCACGGCCTGGTCAGGTTGAGAAAAATAGGTAGTTGTTCCATCAACTTCATCAAAATAGGCCCAGGAAGTGGTCGGAAAACGAAGCATGTCCGGTTCATCTTTATTGAAAGGATAGCTGACAAGTCCATCTTCACCACCACCAAAAACTGCTTCTGTCTGGAGTGTTTCCCTTAACCAATTGATCATTTCTTCGACAATTTCTAATGACATAAATTCCGTTCGGGCGGCTTCACTAAATTCATAGCCAGACGGAAAATAAGTTAGTCGGACGGTATTGAGAATTTCTTCCCGTTTACTATCATCAATCCCTAAACCATTGCTAAATTCTTCTTCAATCGGCATATCCTGATCCGTAGTATCTTCGTCGAGGGTATTTCCATTTTCTACATGGGATTCAATAATATCTTTAAGGTCTCGAAGTAGCGAATAGGCGGAAACAAAAGCGGGAGCAAATGCTGCCTGGTCCTCTTTTAGGATAAGAAATGAATTTTCATTATCCTTTACTTTTATATATTCCAATCCAGAAATTCCACAAATCACATTTGCCTCAGGAACGAAAGTAAAAGGATTATTGGGAACATATTTAGGAACCTTAAGTTTGAATCTCCCGGATGGCACCAAGTATAAAGGTGCCTCAGGTAAATCTTCTATTCTTAAGGTAGCAGGACGAGGTGTAAAATAGAGACGACTTTCTCCCTTCTGAGGAATAAGGTGAACTGTATATCCTCGATTGGTACGATAAGCCGAAGGAAGTCCTGGAATCTGTTCTTCTTCAATTTCAGGATCAAATCCAAAATCCGCAGGGTCTTCAAGTAGAAGAAATTCAAAAAAGCTTCTCGACCGACTTAATGGATAGAGTAAATCTAGGCATACGTTCCAACCTATATGGTCGGGAAAAAAAGCGAAGGCATCATCATTGCCATAACTTTCCTGTAATAAAGGATAGCGATGAGAAGCCAAAAAGAATTTGTCTCCTGATTCCGGAAATTCTGGATCACGGAAAAAAATCCGCATCCCAATGTCCAGTTGTTCAAGCCCAGGATAACCAAATGTTTCATCTTCCTCCACTATTCTGGGAATGCTAAAATCAAATTTTATACATCCAGCTTCATCTCCTGTTAAGGGAAGGGTTACATTGGTAATATCGAAAAAAGAGTGTTCCAAATATTGGGTACTCCACATAAAACCTGGAGCAGGTATTTCTATTGCCGAAAATGAAACCATTGTAACTTCCTCTTCCTCTTCCTCAAAAATAACTACGCTCTTGTCAATAGTAACCCCTCTCTCAATAGTAAAAGAATAATTTCTAAAACTTAAAAATGCACGATGCCTCACCATATGTACATCCTCTTTATTATCTTCTTTTTGGACTTGAATTGAAATAGAATCGGTTCTCCAATGAATGATCGGCTCCGTAGGATTTTCAATCCAAAGAAAGCGGACCGAGGAATGGACTGGAGCTTTAAGGAATTCCACTAAACGCTCTTTCAATAAATTAAAATCTACAGGGATTGTTATTTTAAAAAAAAGAAAAACCCCTCCTTTTTCAGCATTCCAACGTTGATCGGACGTTGTAAGCCCTGACTGCCCAAACCAAGCAGGGATATATCCCTCAGGTAAACCAAGAGTTTCCAATGTCCAATCATCAATATGTTCCCAATTTGGATTTGTCATAAGGGTAAAAGTTTAAAAATAAAACTTGTCCCCTTTGATTAAGGGAAGATCAAAAATATCCTGATTCTTCAATACATCATTCGAATTCACATTGAGGAATCGATAAGCTGGTGTATTGTTAGCCCCTTCATGGATCAGTCGCCTTGGACGATCCTTTCCAAGATACGCCTGGAGTTCTAGTTGAAGTTCTGAATTTGGCATTGGTATATTGGCATATTTTTCAATCAATTGTCTCATGGTTGTTCCTACTGGAACATAGGTTTCCTTATTGCCAACAAAGACCTGAATTTCAGGAATGACCATGGCTTTGTCTCTAAAAAAGAAACTAACCACATTACCAGTACTATCAGCTTCAAGCGGGATATCTATTGGTAAATCTTTAAAATTATTAGCTCCAACTATGGTTACGGATTGTTCTGAAGCAGTTCCATCAGTTGTTTTTTTAGGGAAAAATAATCTAAAAAATGGTTTTCTTACCCCTACTTTGAGTAGATCCACTAGTCCTCCTGCTCCATCCTCACTCAAGTCCCCTTCACTATCAGAGTCAAGACGAGACAAAAAAGATCCGAAACCTAAATATTGAGTGTTATCATCATCATTGTGGGTGTAACTGTTAATAGGAATATAAATGCTTCCTGCTCCAGCAAAACCCTTCTTCGCTTTTTGGTCAGTAACGTGTACAAATTGATAATTCTGGAAATCAACTCGTAAGCGCATACCAGGATGTAGGTCAATATAATTTTCAGTTCTGTTCCAGCCGTAATGGTAGTACAAGGAATCGTCGGAGGAAGCCGGAAGCCGTTCAGCAATACTATTGCGGAGGAGTCGTAAACCACCTGAAGTAAGACCACTTTCTCCTTCTACCTCTTCTAATAAATTATCAAAAGCTGTTCGAAGATCACCACTTGCCAGATTGATAGTTAAAGTGCAATCATCATCAGTTTGATCTAATTCTAAAACGGGATTAGTGGTGGTGGATTTGAATCCAGAAGGTGGGTTGTCTTTAAAGATACGAGGGAGAGTATATTTGATCGGAGGATCCGCCATATTTAGAGCCCTGAGGTGAGCCATCAGTTGGTCTTCTATATTAGGGTCATCTGTATTAGGATATTTACCAAGGTAATAGTCTTCGTCATGGCGTCTGAACTTTGGAAATAATTCATGGGCTAGTCCTTTTACTTCTTCGAGAATATCTCCAAGCAATGCCATTTTTGAAGGAGGAGGGTTATATAGTCGTCGCTCGGGAAGTGAAAGAGTCTCTCCTTCATAAGGGAAACTTACATTCAGTATTCCAAGGAAACCTTCTTTTTGTAATTTTACTTCTAATGTAATGGTCATTAAAACATCTGTCAACGATATGGCTTCTCCAATTGAATCAACAGTATCAGGATCTGGAGGGAGCAGCAGAGTAAAAGGCAAATCAGGAGGAGTAAAATCATCCATTAAGAACGTATTGGTCGTATCTCCTACAAAATTCATCTCTTCTCCAATCCAATTTCCTTTTAGGTTAATTGGTTCTGTTAAAATTAACCGAGTATTTCCCATGATAAAGTTTCCATATTCAGGAACGGCATTTTCAAGTACCATAGAGATAAGGCCAAATTCTTCATGAGCACCAAAAGAGAGTTCCCATACATTGTTGGGATCGTGCTTACCAATTCGAAGCATAATATCCTTATACTTTGCATATCCTAATCCTGGAAGATTAATAGGTTGGGCATGCTCTCCTCGACTGTTAAGTTCTAGAAGGTTGACGTCACCTTCTTCAGGTGTGTACAGACTGGCATGTAGTTCAAAGAAGTCTTCCCAAAATATCGTTTGGAATTTCCCAGAAAAAGCCCATGGGTCTTCTTTTAATTTGCTACAATCAATTTCTATTTTTCTAAAACCAAGTTGAGGTTTAATATTAAATTCAACTTCTCGACTTGCGACCAAAGCTGCTGTATCTTCGCTAGTAGTCAAATGAAATGGAAACACCTCATCCGCCAATGGAGCAATCATATTGTCCAAACTAATATCTCCCGTTATTTTCACAACAGGCAAATAATGAAGATTAACTTCTTCAGTTGTCAGGGCTCGATTATAAATTGCGAGGTGGTGAATTTCTCCTTTCCATGGCTGACCTTTGTAAATATTGCCAGGTGTCATATGAGGAATATCGCTACCAATTATCATCCGAAGATTGCCGCCCCAAGTATTCAAATAATCCGGATTATGTCTTTCGACAACTTGAACTCCATTAATATAAATCCGCTGTATTCCATCCTTACTACAAGAATATACTAAATGCATTTGCTCCTCTGTCATTGAGTTTGCAGGACTCTCTAGCGGGTATTCCCAACTGCGAACACCTGCTGGTTTTCCTAAAGGGGGGAACTTGAAATTAGCTCTGGCAAAAGAACTAGGTTTGTCACCCTTAACATGCCATGGGCCTTGTCCGAGGTAAAAATTATAAGGATAATCCGAACCTACTGTTTTACCATTAAATGCAAAAATCCAAGCTTTTTCTTTATGATTGTTCTTACTTGGTGTGATCCACATTTCAACAGAAAAGGATTCTGTCTGAAGAATAGAATCAACAACTGAATTGGTAATACCATTTCGACTTGCCAAAACCCCTCCATCTAAAGCGATGCCCCGTCCTTCCTCATTCCAAATGGCGGGATATGGGTGCTTATCATCAGGATTATCTTTTTTATATTTTTCTTCATTAAAATTTTCATCCCCTCTAAAATAAAGGCTAGGTGCTCCCTGACCAGAAATATCATGAGTTGAAATATCACCCGTTACTCCATCAAAAGTATACAAGCCTTGTACCTGTGCCCATCGATCATATGGTTGTCCAAGTTCGACCCCAATTTTGCTAAGCTCACCGATAGTATCCATTGGGAATTTATGGTCAGCATTTGAAAAAATTAAAGTATCGCTTTCTACATTCCAATCAAGCGTCATTTCCAATTTCGTCCAGTTTTCAAATACACCTTGATCGAGGTGAAGAGAAATATTCCCATCTAGTGTAACAACAGAGGGTCTAGTGTTACCAATATTTTCGTAAGAATAAGTAAGGTCCAATCCAGAAAAATAATATTGCGGACCATGAGCAAATGCTTCATTTCCTGGAGTACTTGGAGATTTTACAAAAAGCTTATAAGATTCAGCAGCATACCCAATTTCCATAGCTTCGAAGGTTACATCATAAAATGCATCGTTCGGAGAAGCAGGTAAAGCATTCAGAATGATATGTCCCGAACCTGTGATTATATTATGAGTCCTTTTTATAGTCTTACTTATAGATTGTAATGAAGCATTTTCTCCTAAAGGAGATAATAGAATACCGTCAGTACTCAATTCAAATCCAAATTTAAGACCATTCTCATTTGCTGAGTTTAGGAGGAGAACTCCTCTTCCAATAATTTTTTTCATTTTAGAATTTTATATCGAGGTTTGTTTTCAAAAAAATCTTACTTATTCTTTAATATGTTTTTGATTTGCAATTTTATTGTTTGTTGCAAATAGAGGATCCAAATCTATTGAGTTGATTTCCTAGCCCTTTGCCTCTTTGGAGATTAAGAGGATCATTACTAAATATGGCAGAGTGATGATTAAGGCTGGTGGGTGATTCAAAATATGTAGCCTTCAGGGGATTAAAAATTGGAGTCGATGAAAGAATCATTTCATCAAAAAAAGTAATCTTTTTATATATTTTTTGAATAGTTTCTATGATCACATTGACGTGATACTTGGATAGGAATTTTAGTAGACCGATAGTTTGCATTTGGATAACTTTTAAAACTGGCGTTTTGTTATCCCTTCTGAATTTGGTTTATCTAATTAACAATGGTTTTGCAAAAATGCATTATTGTTAATTGGTTTTCTCAGTATGCTTAATGTTTTTTAAATTGATTTTATCATAACTAACTTGAGGTTTTCAAATATGATAAATCAATCGATAGAACTAATCTACAAAAGAAATTCACAAAATCAGAGTAATAGATATAAATCATAAATAAATAAATAAATCAAATAATAGTAATGTATATATGTTGGTCAGAATTAACTCCCATTTAAAAGTCTAGCACTTGGTCGTACTTTCTTATTATTTTAAAACTGGAATAAATTTCGTTTTCAAATCTGGCATTTCTGCAAAATCATCTATAGGAAACATAGGTCGCTGAATTCTTTTATAATCTAAACGCTTTAAATCTTGATCAACTCCACCTGGTGTTAGTGCCATTAACCAATCTTTTTGGATAGCAAATAATTCAGGAACGAGATAACCAATCTTGACAAATAGGATGTCAGTATTTCTAATATCTAATCCCAATTCTGTAAAATCATTTTCATAATGATAAGGCTTTCTTTTTTTTGTAACAATGACTCTACAATTATTAATTTTTACTACAACCTCTACCCCAGCATTTTTATCGCCCTCCTTAATCGCTTCAACAATTCCTGTCAATTTTATCGGTGGGGAATATCGGTCGTCCACTTCAGCTCCTACAAATGCAGAAACTTCTCCTCCTTTCCCTACCTTAATTGCTTCTTCAATTAATTTCGGCCCGGGTATAGAAGCGTAGATTATACTTGGCGAAGTATTCGTATTTAAATCTTGGTGATTTAAAATTTCATTCAATGTCCAAGTTACATCACCTGCTCCTCCAGCCGTAGGATTGTCTCCCATATCACTAATAAAAAAAGGTCTAGTTTTACTTTCAACTGCTTTCTGAATGGCATCTTCTAATGTAGTAGTTGGAGCCACAAATTCAAATTGGTCTCTTGCATCCCAAAAAGCATTGGCCAATTTTTCAGCAGCAGCTGATACTTTTTGTTCATCATCACCGACAGCCATAACTACCCCATGATTCCGAGGTTCATCAGCCCAAGGATATCCCATCCAAATAGCTGCATCGATGACTCCTTCATCTTCTGTCAATGGTTGAATTTTTGCATAGACGCTTTTTCCTGGCTCTACTCTAGTGCTTGTTTTTTCTCCAGGCAAAAGGATTGGAACTTTAATTCTAGCTTTATACTTTGGTTTGCCTTTTTTACTCTCCAATCTTTCGACTAAATTTTGAGCAGCTCGTTTTTTGGAATCCATTGCATCTTCATGAGGTGCCATTCGATAACAAGTGATCATATCTGAATATTCTGCTAACCGATTAGATACATTTCCATGTAAATCCATCGAAGTAGAAATCATTGTTTCCTTGCCAATTACTTCTCTTATTCGAGTGATGAAATCGCCTTCCGGATCATCCAATCCTTCTACACTCATTGCTCCATGTATGTCTAAAAAAAGACCATCATAAGGCAAATCATCTTTTAATAACTTTAAAGTTTTACCCAATAAAGATTCATAGGCTTCTCGAGTGACTATTCCTCCAGGCAATGCATGACCTTTTACAGTAGGAATCCATTCTGCTCTTTTTCGAAGGTCAGCGGATTCTGCTAAAAAAGGATATAAAAAGAAAACGCCATTTTTATATCTGGCATGGAAAGCTTCTTCTTCTGTTTTAGCAGGAGAAAACGTACTTGATTCTATTGCTATTCCGGCAATTGCAATTTTTGGAAGTTTGGTTTCTTTTTTATCACAGGAAAAAAGAAATACTAATAAAATACCTAGGCTTAGACGAGTTGAAATATGGAACATTTTATTTTCTGGTTTAGTGATCAACGATGGAATATTGCAATCTATCATTATTTTTTGAAAACCAAAATCTGTTGATGTCTCTTGCTTCTGATAATTATAAATATTATTTGATTTCTTTATTTGGAATTTTACTGATTGCCCTCTCTGAAATAGCAGTAATGGACAAAGCAGGGTTTACTCCAGGGTTGGCAGAAATCATCGATCCATCACAGACTAACATATTTTTATAACCAAAGACTTCATTGTTCGCATTTATTACACCTTCCCTTTCGTTGGCTCCCATTCCTGCTCCTCCTAAAATATGAGCAGTTGTAGGAATCCCAGCTAACGTTTCCAAAAAACTAACGAAAGGAGTTCCATTAACTATCTTACTATATTGGTCTGCCAAAGTTTTAGCTTCGGGAATAAAAGCACTTGGTTTGGGGCCATTTTCCACAACCGTTTTCATTGGTGTAAGTATTCCTCGTTTGATGCGAATAGTGCTATTCACCGTTTGCATAAACAACAGGATGGTTGTTTTTTCGGAAAACTTTTTCGAAAAAAGAATTTTAACAAAAACTACAGGTGATTTTAAAATACCCCAAATCATTTTTGCCATCCGGCTAAAAATATTGCTACCATGAACCATCGGCAGCAGCATGGTTTTAAAAAAACTGGATCCTTTTCCGTATCGAGTAGGCTCTATATGGGTATTTTCATCGGTATGCAATATGGAGCCAATGGCAATACCTTTTGTATAATCTACATCGTCATTATTACTGACCACATTGATTAAGGACTCGTTGTTCGTACTAACATTACATCCTAATTTATCAGATAATCGAGGAAGGGATTTTTGTTTTATTTTTAACAACAAAGGAATCGTTCCCATCACACCACCTGCGAAAATAACTCCTTTAGTACTGACCGTTTGCTTTTGATTTCTCGACTTAAAATGCACGAAATATCCTTCACTTCCATCTTTAACAACAATGGGTTTTACATCGGTCACTTCATGTTCTGCAATAATCTCTACACCAAGTTGTTGTGCAAGGTGAAGATAATTTTTATCCAAAGTATTTTTTGCATTGTGGCGACATCCCGTCATACATTCACCGCATAATTTGCATCCAGTTCGATCAGACCCTTTGCCTCCAAAATATGGATCAGAAACAGTCTTGCCAGGTTGTCCAAAATAAACTGAAACCTTGGTTGGCCCAAATTGGTCAGCCTTATCTAATTCCTTTGCTAATTGCTTCAAAGCTTTATCCGCTGGTCCAACACTTGGATTTTTCGTTGCACCTAACATTCGGTATGCCTCCTCATAAAATGGTGCTAAATCTTTTTCCCAATCCGCCAATCCTGCCCAACTCCCAGAAGAAAAAAACGTTTTTTTGGGAATCGGTAAAGTGTTCGCATACGTCAAAGAACCTCCACCAACTCCTACACCTGAAAGCACAGTCACATGATTTAGAAAAGTCATCTTAAAAAAACCTTTTAATCCAAGTCGAGGCTCCCATAACCATTTTTTTAATTGCCAATTGTTTTTTGGAAAATCAGTTGGCTTCCACCATTTTCCTTTTTCAATCACCAATACTTTATAGCCTTTTTCAGATAAGCGCAAAGCACTAACAGAGCCTCCGAAGCCACTACCAATGATTACATAATCATAATCTAATTTGTGGTTTTTCATTTCTTACAAACTTTATTAACAATATCCCGAACGCAATAGAGTATGCAAAATAATAATAATTAATCCTTTATCACCACCAGCCTAAATACCTTTTTCTGCCACTAAACTTACAAAGTCAAGTGAACTAATAATACCTACAATTTTTCCATCTTCCATTGCCACAAGATGATGAGTATGATGGCGTAACATCATTTTAGCAGCCGATTGGGCATTAGATTGAGGGTTAACAACATGTACGTTATCATTCATTATTTGCTGAATGTTTATGGTATCGTCATACACACCAAGAAGGTCATCAGATGTAACGATACCTCGAATAGTTATTTGATTATTTTCGCCGACTTCAACCAAAGGAATTGCATGACAATCTTTTTGTTTCATTAAATCTCGAACAGCACCAACATCACATGGAAAAGTAGATGTAACCACGGGTTGTTTCATAAAGGTTCTTACTTGGGTACTCATAAGTTTAAATTTTAGTTAGAAATAAAAAAAGTATTTAAGTCTCTTAGATTTTAAAAACTAAGGGAACAAGTTAAGCCGAGAGAAGAATTATTTCCCAAATTTACATTTGGTTGTATTGCAAATATTACTTTGTCTCCCTGAGAATGCTGATTGAATTGCTGAGTAGTATCATAGATGAATCGACGCTTACTAGGTTTTATTTTATTACCTATAATTATTCCTGCCCCTCCTAGAACTAATCCAGCGACTAAATAATTATCTGCCGTGGTATCTCCTCCCTTGGTACTGATTGGTCAAGAAATGCAATAAAAGATTTCCAAAATAAAACTCCACCTACTCCAATACTTGACCAAATTATGATCCTTCCCTTTTTCCTTTTGGTTTTAAAATTCTGATATTCTGGATTTAGAATATTGAAAAGAACTGGGTCATTTGATTCGAGGTCAATCATTAGCGATTTAATTCCTCGAAGGTTATTTTCATATTGACGATCTCCCCATTTTAAATGTTTAAAATGAGCCTTTTTGTATTTTTTATAATCAGCTTTTTGTGCCGATAATAGGAATGGAAAGATCCAAAAAAAGGAAAAGAGATAAATATATTTCATGATCTATACTTTTTGAGAAGATGAACAGATTAAATGAAAATAGTTATGATGAAAATCAAATAGAAAAATGATTTTCATCATTTTGGATGTAGAGGAAGTTAGAGACAAGGCATGCCTTGTCTCTAACTTCCTCTACAACAATATTGTTCCTTTATATTTCTCAGGACAATATATTAAACACTTCTATTTTCATTCCTTTTTAAATCTTTGATTTAGTACTTTTGTTTTGAAAAAATAGACGATTTCCAATAGCTCAGATGTGAGCGGGCGGGTAATTGAATTACCCCTAATACATTTAGAATGTGAATTGATAAATATTAAATACTTCCGAACACGAGGATTCCCCTTTTCGGCAAAACACTATGAAGAAACAAATGACTCTTTCAACCAATCCAGAATTAGAACTCGCCTTTCAATTCGTCCAATTCACGAATAAAAACATCTTCCTAACTGGGAAAGCTGGAACAGGGAAAACCACTTTTCTTCATCGAGTAAAAAAAGAATGCATCAAAAGAACAGTCGTTGTAGCGCCTACCGGTGTAGCTGCTATCAATGCAAAAGGGATGACAATTCATTCTTTTTTCCAATTACCTTTCGGCCCATATTTGCCTGGCAACAAGAATGATCCTAGGCAGCAAAGGCGATTTTCGAAAGACAAACGAAATCTAATTAAGAGTCTTGATTTATTGATCATTGATGAAATTAGTATGGTTCGAGCGGACCTACTCGATGGCATTGATGATGTGCTTCGTCGTTACAAAAATCCAACTGAACCATTTGGTGGTGTGCAACTTTTGATGATTGGCGATTTACATCAGTTACCACCAGTAGTGAAAAACGAAGAGTGGCATTTATTGAAAGACTACTACTCTACTGCTTATTTTTTTGGAAGTTTAGCTTTGCAAAAAACTAATCCTATAACAATACAATTACAACATATCTATCGACAGTCAGATACTATTTTTATTGACTTGCTCAATAAAGTTCGAGATAACCAAATCGATCAAGATATTTTGGAAAAATTGAATTCGAGATTTATCGATAATTTCAAACCTGAGGAGGAGGAAGGCTATATCACGTTGACTTCACATAATAATACTGCGAATACAATCAATAAAGAAAAATTGAATTCGCTTTCTGGAAAATCATTTCAATTCAAAGCAAAAATAAAAGGAGACTTTCCTCCCCACACTTTTCCTACGGAAGAGAAATTAGAATTTAAAGTTGGTGCTCAAGTCCTTTTTATCAAAAATGATATTTCGCATGAGAAACTTTATTACAATGGAAAAATTGGGCAAATCACTCGCATTAAACCAAATGAGATTTATGTAAAATGTCCAACTGACATTGATGAAATAAAGGTGACTTCTGTTGATTGGGAAAATGTAAAATACACTTTGAACGATGGGACGAAAGAAGTAGATGAAGATATAGTCGGAACCTTTTCTCAATTCCCTTTAAAATTAGCTTGGGCGATCACGATTCATAAAAGTCAAGGGTTGACTTTTGAACGAGTCATCATTGATGCGAAATCTGCTTTTGCGCATGGACAAGTATATGTAGCGTTGAGTCGATGTACTAGTTTTGAAGGAATTGTCTTGCGTTCTCAAATTGCGTACTCGAGTGTGAAGACTGACTCTGTGGTTAAAAATTATTCGAAAGAAGCGGACCAAAATGCGCCAGATGAAATCAAACTATTGGCATCAAAAAAAGCATTTCAAAAAAAGCTGATTTTGGAACTTTTTAATTTTAAATATATTCAAAAATTAGCGAGTCGATTGGAACGGAATTTTTTGGAAAATGAAAATTCATTAACTCTTGCTGCAACAGAGAAAGTTCAAAAATGGATTGCAAGTGCTGAAAAGAAAGTCTTTGCTGTTGCTCCTAAATTTGAAAAGCAATTAGAGTATTTAATTTATCATGCTGAAATGCCTGAAGAAAATGAAGAACTACTCGAACGCATCCAAAAAGCAAGTATTTATTTTTCCGAAAAAATAGAAAGTGAGCTGGAACCTGATTTGGGGAAAATTCCAATTTTGACTGATAATAAAACTATCCAAAAATTGGTAACCGATAATTTAGCTCTTTTGGCTAAAGAATTATTTGTCAAAAAGATCTGCTTTGCGATGGCAAAGGATAAATTTTCTTCGCAACAATACTTGCGACTGAAAGCGAATGCAGATTTGGATTTTGAAAAACAAAAAAAGAAGACGAAGAAAACTGAACGGAAATCACTTCCGACCATCGATACTTTAACTACTCCCTATCCTGAATTATATGATCGCATCAAATTGTGGCGAGATGAGACTGCCGCCGAATTGGAAGTGACACCTTATGTAGTGATTACGTTGCGAGCTATTATTGAATTGACAAATTACTTGCCGACTGATTCTTTGGCTTTACTAAAAATCAAAGGTATTGGAAAAACTAAGGTCCAAAAACATGGTGCTGCAATTATCGAAATTATCGAAATTTTTTGTCGAGAAAAAAAGATTACCGCTAATTTACCTTTTCCCGAAATTCCCAAAAAGGAAAAATCAGAGGCGACGACTGATACTAAAAAATATTCTTATCAACTTTTTAAATCTGGAAAAACTATTGATGAAATTGCAGTTCAGAGAAGTTTGAAAAGGGATACGATTGAATCGCACTTGGGGCATTTTATTTTAAATGGAGAATTGGACATTTCTCAAGTGATGGATAGTGGAAAGATCCAAGAAATTGAAGCGTATTTTTTGGAAACTAAAGAAACTTCTTTTAAAGTTGCGAAGGAGCATTTTGGCGAGAAATATACTTATGGGGAATTAAGATTGGTAGTGAACCATATGCAGAAGGTGAAATAATTTTTTTTAATGTCCTGAGATATCAGGACATTAAAAATTTCAGAGTTGTATTTTAATTCCCTCTCCCTAAGAAATTCGATAATCCTAATTAGGCTAACCCAGGTACCAATAATTCCCCTCGTTTTATCTCCTACCACTTTTGCTAAGCAAGTCCTTCTCTATTGAATTCTTCGATCAGTATCGGAATATCAAAGTTATCAGAATTATAATCCGCAAAATCAGAACCGGATATCCACGATGCAAAGCTCTTGGCTATCTTTCGGAAGAGGGTTTTGTCCTAGACATCAGCATCAGAGATTCTATGTACCTCGGTTGCACCTTTAGGAGTCGGAATTGTCGGATTGTCCTCTCTTCTTGAACAAAAAATATTAATTAGATGAATAGAAATTTCGGATATTGTAAATTAGCATAGAAAGTCTAAGCATTATAGAATTTTTTCCAATGAATTGGTTGGAAAAATTCCATTAGTCGGTAATCAAATTCATGTTACTGATTCCGATATTGATTTTCTAGTTAGTCAAGCTGAAAACGATTAGGAAAAACTTCCTGGGAAAAGGTAACAGATGAAATTGCTTGTATTTTGGCAATAACTACACTTGATAAATAAATTACTCCATGCAAGATCATATTTAAATAAACGCTTTTGAATACGTTTTCAAAATGAACATTAAACATCCCGAATTTCCAAATTGGAAGTTCGGGATTGTTTTAAAAAAAAAATGGTAGGTCTTTTGTACTATTTTCATTCGAGTTGCTTTTGAAAACCAAGCTATAAATATTTTCTTTTTAAAAATTTCATATTTTGATTTTTAAAATATATGTTTATGTTTTATAAATAAATTTAAGCCTCTATTATTCATTAAATCAATAAGATATCCTAAAATGAAATTAAAAAATATTCCATTCCTTTTGTTCTTCATTTTTATTTCAACTTATTCTTTCGCTCAACCTGAAACTTCAGATTCAACTAAAGTAGTTTCAAATGAGAACCAATCAAATGTTGAAGAGTTAATTTCTGAACTTATAGGAAAACAAAGAGATAGTTTGAAATCAATTTTTAATCAAGAGGTTGAGATTCTTGAAAAACAAATTCGCAATTTAGATAATGAACTAAAAGATAAACTCACCCCTAAGGAAGAAATAACGAAATTGAAAAACCGAATTTCAACAGTTGAAGCAATTCAAAAGAAAAAGGTAAAACTTTCTCTAGGTATTCTAACTGAAAATTATAATTCTGCCATTCTCAATATTCTAAGATTAGAAAAGGATTTAAAACCATTACAATTATTAAATGCTTCCAGGCAGTTTCACACATCTTTAGAGAAAGCTTCTAACCCACTAGAATATACTGAGTTTAAAAGTTGGTTAACTGATTTCAGAGCCTTTTTAGAAAAACATAAATCCAAAGATGTAATTATTGAAATGGTAAGTAACTTAATCAACTCCAATAGTCAAATTGATAAATCACAAGCATCTATTATTTTCACTAACAATATCGTATTACTTGGCATTGAAAAATTTATCCGAAATCTTGGTAAAAAAAGAAAAGACCTCAAAAGCAAAAGTCAAAAAATGTTTCATTTGCTCATTCTCCTAGATAAATTTGATAACGATAAAAATAGAATTTTTTACGAATTCGAAGAATTGAACAGAGAGTTAGATGCTTTAAAAGAATTACAGAAACAAACCCTAGATGAAATTATTATTACAACTGGATTGAAGAGAAATTTGATGGAAGAAAATTATTTAGATCAAACAAATGAAAAAGAAGTTTATGCTTATTGGGGAAGAGTTCAAAGTCATATTAACAACTTAGCAAAAAATGGAAACCTTCAAAAAGATGAAGTTACTCATCAGATGAAAACAGTTCAATCTCTCAAAATTAGATTCGGTGAATTAATGTTCAAATACCTTGAGAATTTGGATCAATATGATCAACTTTCAAAAAAATATAAACATTATGATCTTATCAATTTTAAGGAACTAGATGCAAATTATAAAAACTTGAAAAGCACATTTAAAGAAAACTTTCCTGCACAGAAATATATTAATGATGCTATAAGAATGTATTCCGTTGAATAACATTTAAATTATTCTATAAAACACAGTTCATCCCGAATTTTGATTCTTCAAAATTCGGGATTCTTTTTTCCATTTTGTCCATCAAGTGCGACAGCTAAAAATTAGATGGTTTATTATAAGTTTTCAAAAACAACAATAACTCATAAGCAACTGATAACCAATCGTTTAAGTAGCAATCTTCTAGAGAAAACTTTTTTGATATTAGAGTGTTTAATCAATTGTAAAATAATCTATTTACTCTATTTATAAATGGAAAAATTAATACCTTAGATTAATGAAACTCAATATAAAAGATACCTTCAATAAAGAATTACCAGCTGATCCAATTCGAGAAAATACACGACGTCAAGTTTTTGATGCAGCATTTTCCTATGCTACTCCTCGAAAACCTGGAAGGCCAAAACTAGTGCATGCTAGCGAAGAAGTAGCAAAAATGATTGGATTAGATTCAGAAGATATTAAGTCAGAAGAATTTTTAAAAGTATTTTCTGGAAATAAGGTTTTGGAAAATACTGATCCGTATGCAATGTGTTATGGAGGTCATCAATTTGGAAATTGGGCAGGTCAATTGGGGGATGGACGAGCAATCAATTTAGCAGAAGTGGTGTATGAAGATCAGCGTTGGGCTTTGCAATTAAAAGGTGCTGGAGAAACGCCTTATTCTCGAACTGCTGATGGATTAGCAGTTTTGCGTTCATCAATTCGAGAGCATCTTTGCAGCGAAGCCATGTTTCATTTAGGTGTACCGACCACTCGATCTTTATCTTTGATGTTGACAGGCGATCAAGTGATGCGAGATATGCTTTATGATGGAAATGCAGACTACGAAAAAGGGGCAGTTGTTTGCAGGGTCTCCCCTAGCTTTATTCGTTTTGGAAATTTTCAAATACTCGCCGCTCGGAAAGATTTAAAAACTTTGACTGAATTAACTGACTATACCATCCGTCATTTTTTTCCAAAAATAAAATCGACAGGCAAAGAAAGTTATATTGAATTTTTCAATGAAGTGGTTGATCGAACTTTAGAAATGATTGTTCATTGGCAACGAGTAGGATTTGTGCATGGTGTAATGAATACAGATAATTTATCAATTCTTGGTTTGACCATTGACTATGGTCCTTACGGTTGGCTTGAAGGTTATGATGTCGATTGGACTCCGAACACAACTGACCGAGGACAAAAAAGATATCGTTTTGGAAATCAACCTCGAGTGGCACTTTGGAATTTGATGCATTTGGCGAATGCGATTTATCCTTTAGTTGATGAAGCTCCTCCATTCAAAAATGCTTTAGATA
This sequence comes from uncultured Saprospiraceae bacterium, assembly GCA_905480595.1. GTDB lineage: Bacteria > Bacteroidota > Bacteroidia > Chitinophagales > Saprospiraceae > CAJQQY01. Next base: position 26,162 of record CAJQQY010000448.1, read on the forward strand.
ATTTCCAAAAAGAATATGACAAGAAATATCTGGAAATGATGCAAGCCAAATTAGGGTTAGAAAAACGAGAAAACGTCGATCAAATTCTAATTAATCAATTACAAGAAAATCTGCTTTTGACTGAAACTGATATGACCATCTTTTTTAGAAACTTAGCTGATTTCAAAAAAGAAATAATGATTGATTCAGAAGGGGAATTTTTAGGTTCAATCAAAAATGCATTTTATCAACCTAAAGATTTAAAAGGAAAAGTATTAGAAGCATGGATTGATTGGTTTATCAACTACAAAGAAAAATTATCAAACGATTCTCTTTCAAATGAAGAGAGAAAAGCAAAAATGAATGAAGTCAATCCGAAATATGTTCTCCGAAACTACATGGCTCAACTAGCCATTGACGCAGCAGATAAAGATGATTTTTCTATCGTCAATGAGATTTTTGAAATGCTCAAAAATCCGTACGACGAACAAATTGAAAATGAAAAATGGTTTGTAAAAAGACCTGAATGGGCAAGACACAAAGTGGGATGTTCGATGTTGTCTTGTAGTTCGTAACAAAACATTTACATCATTTTTTTCAATAAAAAGTCCTTCTAGGTTTTTAAAACATGGAAGGACTTTTAATTAAAAAAAAGACTTAAATCATTGATCATCAACAACTTATATTTACTTTATTGAATATAAAATTTATTCTTCAATTTTCCATTTTTTAAAAACTAACAAATAATTGAATTCATTAATCTTATAAATTTTCGATATACTGAATAATCAGATTAACACCTTCTTCATCTAAAATAGTAGTTCCAATAAAAGGCATTTCCCCATCAATAACCAACCTCTCAATTCCATTAATTTCATCTAAAATACCTGTTTGATTTAAAGGTGTTTCATATCTAAAATCTAAATCAGTTTCAGCAGATTCCTCCCAAGCAGTCGGATTATGACAATGTGAACAGTTCAAGTCCATGTATGCCCTAGCTCGATTAGCCAACAAAACAGAATTATCATTATAATCTATGATTTGAGGAACAATATTTAGGTTAAAATCATTTAAAATACCCTCAGATTGAAGATATGATATTTGATTTAAAGATAAATTGTTTCTAGTTACATTTCGATTTAGGTTTCTTAGCGTTGTGCCAAGAGGTATCATATTATTATTAGATTGATGGCACGCAATACATTCGTTTTCATCAGGAACATGGTAATTCGCAAAACGACTAATGCCATCAGTATTTATCCAATTCACAGGAGTGTCCAATCCTTCTAATAACAAACTTGCATCTGTTTGTTCCTGATTCCAAAGGTAGGTAGCAATATTCCATATATCTAATTCCTTGATGAGTAACCTGGTCTCAATAATACGTTTCCCTTGCATGGTATCCCTCTCATCATTGTAATAATAAAAGGTTTTGGCTAAGATTGTCCCATCCGGAAAATCAATGCTTCCATCTGCATTTCTAATCATTTGTTCTCCAGTAGGTATTTTGACTAACCGTTGCTTCTTGGCATAATCAGTATATAAAATAGAACTCAACTCTAACAAGTGATAATCATCGGATGGCTGTAAATTGCTCGGCGTTCCTTCAAATAGATTATAAGTAGAAAGGTTTTGTTCAAAAGTAATGCTAGTAGGAAAATCAAAATCTGGAATAGTTACATTTATACCTCCATTGTCATCGTTGCACGAATTTAAAAATGGAACTACTAATACAATCAATACTAAAATTAGAGAGGCAAAGTATTTTTTCTTAAAATTCATTAAAGTATTTTTCGTGTTTAAAATTTCTAGATGCTATCTATACGAATACAACTGAATAGATGGTTGCGCAAGTATATTTTTTTAGAAAAATAAATAGTCATGCTTTCTTGAAAGAACTAACAATGGCATTTCCTATCAAATCACAAACTTTCAATATACTCAACAATCAAACTGACTCCCTCTTTATCTAAAAGAGTCGTACCTATAAAAGGCATCTCCCTTTCAACAATCGA
>CAJQQY010000449.1 GCA_905480595.1 uncultured Saprospiraceae bacterium
TTCACGTGCGGAGATCGTAGCACGGTGAAAATCTTCTTTTCAGTAGGCAGCGGAATCGGACCAGTAACGACAGCGCCAGAATTTTTGACGGTCTTTACAATTTTCTCCGTTGACTTGTCCACTAAATTGTGATCGTAAGAACGGAGTTTGATTCTGATTTTCTGATTCATAACCTGTTAATATGGTTAAATTGTTAAATTATTTATCTTAAAATAATCCGAGCCACGAGTTGAACCGTAGCTCGGTTCATTATTATACTTTAATTTCGCCTTTTGATTTAGCGATAACTTCTTCTGCTATACTTTTTGGAGGAGAAGCATAATGTGAAAATTCCATTGTAGAACTTGCTCGACCAGAAGTAATTGTTCTAAGAGATGTTACATATCCGAACATTTCTGACAAAGGTACATCTGCTTGAATTGCTACAGCACCTGGCCTTGCTTCCTGACCTTTTGGTAACCCTCTTCTTCTGTTCAAATCACCAATTACAGATCCTACATAATCTTCAGGAGTAGTTACTTCCAACTTCATGATTGGTTCTAAAAGTGTTGGTTTACATTTCTTAGCAGCTGCCTTGAATCCTTCTTTAGCACATAATTCAAATGCAATTGGCTTCGAATCCACCGCGTGCATAGAACCATCATATACTCTCACTTTCATTGCATTCATACTGTATCCTGCAAGAATACCATTATCCATCATAGATGTGAAACCATCTCGAATTGGTTTTTGGTAGTTCTTATCGATAGATCCACCGACAATACCCCATTCGAATTGAAGTTTAACTTTTCCACTTTTGAAATCTTCACTTTCCAAGAATTCTTCATCGGCTGGGCCTAATTCGAATTCCATATCTGCGAATAATCCAGATCCACCTGATTGCTTTTTCAAACGCTCTCGGTGAGTAGTTGAAGCTTGTAATGCTTCTCTATAATTTACTTGAGGTGCACCTTGATTACACTCTACTCCGAATTCACGTCTAAGACGATCAACGATAATTTCCAAGTGTAGCTCTCCCATTCCGCTAATTACAGTCTGGTTAGTGTCTTCGTCGTACTTTACTTTAAATGTAGGATCCTCCTCAGCTAATTTTGCTAAAGCCATTCCTAATTTATCTAAATCTTTTTGAGTTTTAGGTTCAACTGCAACTCCGATTACTGGATCAGGGAAAGTCATACTTTCTAATACAATTGGATGTTTTTCATCACAAATTGTATCTCCAGTTCTCAAATCTTTAAATCCTACACCTGCTGCAATATCTCCCGCTTCTACTCTATCAATTGGATTTTGTTTGTTTGAGTGCATTTGGTATATTCTTGAAATACGCTCTTTCTTACCTGAACGAGTATTCAAGATATATGAACCTGCATCTAATGCTCCAGAATAAACTCTAAAGAATGCTAATCGACCTACGAAAGGATCTGTAGCAATTTTAAAAGCTAATGCAGCAAATGGCTCATTTACATCAGGTTGTCTAGTAACAGGTTCGTCTGTTTTAGGATTAATACCTTCTATAGCCTCTATATCTAGTGGAGAAGGTAAAAATGTACAAACTGCATCTAATAATGCTTGAACTCCTTTGTTTTTAAAGGCAGAACCACACATCATTGGACAAATTGTCATATCAATCGTAGCCTTTCTAATCGCTGATCTCATCTCTTCGATTGTAATCGAATCAGGATCTTCAAAGAACTTCTCCAATAAAGCTTCATCATATTCAGCAACTGCTTCAACTAATTTTTCTCGGTATTCAGCAACCAACTCTACCATATCTTCTGGTACTGGAATCACTTCGTAAGTCATTCCTCTATCTTCCTCATTCCAAACAATCGCCTCACCAGTCATTAAATCAACAACACCTCTAAAAGTTTCTTCCGCACCAATTGGCAATTGAAGAGGAATAGCATTAGCACCTAATTTTGTTCGAACATCATTAACAACGTTCAAGAAATCAGCACCAGTTCGGTCCATTTTATTTACGAAACCAATACGAGGTACTTTATATCTATTAGCTTGTCTCCAAACTGTTTCAGATTGTGGTTCCACACCTGATACAGCACAAAACAACGCTACTGTTCCATCTAATACACGCAATGAACGCTCAACTTCAACTGTAAAATCAACGTGTCCTGGAGTATCAATGATATTCACAGTATAGTTATCATCCAACCAGTCCCAATTAGTTTTGGTAGCTGCTGAAGTAATAGTAATTCCACGCTCCTGCTCTTGCTCCATCCAATCCATTGTAGCTGCACCATCGTGCACCTCACCAATTTTATGACTTAAACCGGTATAATAAAGAATACGCTCAGTTGTAGTGGTTTTTCCAGCATCAATGTGAGCCGCAATCCCAATATTTCTGGTTAATTTTAAATCTCTTGCCATGATAATAAGATAATGTGATTAAATAATTTGTTGATTTGAAAACAGGTTATGTTATCTACTATCTTCTACTCTTGAAATGTGCAAATGCTCTATTCGCCTCTGCCATTCTGTGAGTATCTTCTTTTCGTTTAACTGCTGCACCTTCTCCTTTACTTGCTGCGATTAACTCTGCTGCTAATTTTTCTGCATATCCTTTTCCACTTCTTTCTCTTGAAAATTTAATCAACCATTTAACTCCAATTGATAATTTTCTTTTAGCTCGAATTTCGGTAGGAATTTGAAATGTAGCCCCTCCAATTCTTTTACTTCTTACTTCAACCTGTGGCATTGCGTTATTAATCGCTTTTTTCCAGATACCATGCTCATTTTCCTTTGTTCGATCTTTGATCAAATCCATTGCATCATAAAATACAGATAATGCTGTAGATTTTTTCCCACTATACATTAACATGTTTACGAACTGAGTCACCATTGGATCATTATATCTTGGATCTGGAGCAATGACTCTTAACTTTGGCTTTCTTTTACGCATCTTATTATGAATTGTTGATTGAAGATTACGATTATTTTTTATTTAAAACTTTTCGTAATCAAATCTTTATTTAATTAATGTTTATTAAAACCCTATTTCTTAGGTCGTTTAGTTCCGTATTTAGATCGACTTTGTAAACGATCAGTTACACCTGCAGTATCTAAAGCACCACGAACAATTGTATAACGCACACCTGGTAAATCTTTCACACGACCACCTCTAATCAACACAATTGAGTGCTCTTGCAAGTTGTGACCTTCTCCTGGTATATAACAAATCACCTCATGACCATTTGTCAATCGAACCTTAGCAACTTTACGCAAAGCTGAATTCGGCTTCTTTGGAGTGGTAGTATATACACGAGTACAAACTCCACGCTTCTGTGGACATGCTTCTAATGCACGAGTTTTACTCTTTATAATGATCTGCTTTCTGCCTTTCCGAACAAGCTGATTAATAGTAGGCATAAATACGTATTTTTATATTTTTATTAAAAATCTTCTAAACCGAATAAAAAACCCTTGATTTTAAAGGTTTTTTTACGCTTTTTTCCTAGCGTTTCTTAAAGCGAGTGCAAAGATATATTTATTTCTCTTTTTATCAAAAGATAATGGTAAAATAATCAAAGGTTTTTTAGTTTTTTTTTCTTTTTAAGATTTACCTTTTATTTATAGCGATTTTAAGACTACTTATTTGGGATTATAATCGACCTTTATTTAAAAATCAGCTTAATAAAATTGAATAAATCTATGAAATGTACTATTCGAAATGCAAATTTCAAGGATCTAGGGGCTATTTATGACCTAGTAATCGAATTAGCTATTTATGAAAATGAACCCGAGGCTGTTACAGCTACTTTAAAAGATTACGAGAAAAACTTTAAGGCTCAAGTTTTTCAATCAATTGTTGCAGAACTTGATGGAAAAATTATTGGAGCATGTATATACTATATAACATGGAGTACTTGGAAAGGCCGAATGGTGTACCTAGAAGACTTTATCGTAACCAAAGTCTACCGTAAAAAAGGGTTTGGGCAATTATTATTTGATCAGTTTTTAGCTGAAGCTAAAAAAATGAACGCAATTATGGTAAAATGGCAAGTTTTAGATTGGAATGAACCTGCTATCCGTTTTTATGAAAAAAACAAAGCTACAATTGAAAAGGAATGGTGGAATGGGAAAATAATCTTCTAACTTTATATTTCAGTAAATAAATCATATATTTATTTTACAACTTTATAAATCGTTGACTATCAAGTATTACTAGTTACGAATCCTTTTGACATTGTAAATATTAATATATTTAACCAGTTTAATGAGAATTGACAATTTGTTTTTTTATTTATTTTATTTGGAATTATTAAACTCTTAGTTTTATATTAGCGCTAGGATTAATATCTGTACCTATCCCAAATTATCCTTTCCATGATCATAAAACTTTATTAGTTTAATAATAAAGTAGATTACCAAACCGACTATAGAGTTAATTTTCAATTAAGATTTATATCAAACTGAATAAATTTATTACTTTGTCAAATCAAAAGTAATATCAAAATATAGAGAACTACACAACTCAAGAAATAGTGTTTCATAGTGTGAGGGGTAACCAATCAAGTTGGTTGCCTCTTTTTTGTTTTTATTAGACCTCTCTTCCCATCAATTCATTAGATAATTTAATCAACACTTCTTTCTTCTCTTCAACTACATTAACAGCTGATAAATGATCAAATGCTAATTCTAAATAAGACTCCATTAATTGCTCAGCAGCTTCTCGAATTTGTAATTCATTAAATATAGATTTAACTGCTTCAATTTTAACATTTTCGTCCTCCGAATCAATACTCATAAGGGCTGAAAGCTTAGCACATTGTTCATCATTTCCTAATTCTAATGCCTTTAAAACTAAAAATGTCTTTTTATTTTGAACGATATCTCCACCTACTTTTTTTCCAAATTTTTCAGGGTCGCCAAAAGTATCTAGAATATCATCTTGCAACTGAAAAGCAATCCCAATATTTCTTCCAAACTCATATAAATGATTCGCATCTTCTTCTGATGAGCCTCCGATGATCGCTCCAATTTTTAGTCCTCCAGCAATTAAAACGGAAGTTTTTAGCTCAATCATTTTTATATATTCATCGATCGTAACATCATTTCTAGTTTCAAAGTCCATATCATATTGTTGTCCTTCACACACCTCTATAGCTACCTTATTAAAGGTTTTTATGATTGTTGGAATTTTAAGCTTATCATCTAATTGTAAAAAAAATTCATAAGCATAAACCAACATCACATCGCCTGAAAGTATTCCTGTATTTTGATTATACTTGATATGAACTGTAGGTTTCCCTCTTCGAAGAGGTGCTTCATCCATGATATCGTCATGTAAAAGACTAAAATTGTGAAAAATCTCGATTGCAAAAGAAGCTGGCAAGGCTTGTGCTATGTTATCATTGAAAAGATTACATCCCATCAAAAGTAGAACTGGACGTATTCTTTTACCTCCAAGACTTAAAATATAATTAATTGGCTCATATAAACCTTCAGGTTTCTGATGAAATTGGTTTTCATCCAAATAAGTCTTAAAAAGTGATTGTAGTTCGGCAACTTGCTGCATAAATATTTAGGATAATGTAAATGAATGACAGTTTAATATAAAAAACTAAATTCCAATAAAGGAATAACACTTTCGTCGAAAGGTTTAGAAATATTAGATTTTTTTGAAAAAATATTTTGTTAGCATACAAATGGCTTTTGAAAAAGCATTTTGTAAAATTACTCTCTAAAAATATAAGTCTTACAATGTATTACCTTAACCAACTCTAAATCAAATTTTTATACATCATATATACTCTTATATGAGTGTGATTTTAAAGTGAAAATTCTTTAATATCTTAATTCAATTAAAGCGTTTTTCCTTGTAACAAATGAAATCTACGCCCGTTTCAAGTTTGTATCTTAATTACAAAAATGGAAAAAAATATCAGACCCGTGAATGTATTACTCGTAGAAGACAATCCTGGAGATGTTAGATTAACTCAAGAAGCATTCAAAGAAGCCAAAATATCCATCAAGCTAGATGTGACAATGGATGGAGCTGAAGCTATTAATTTTTTGAGAAAAGATGGTGAATATGCAAATGCTGTAACACCTGACTTGATCCTTTTAGATCTTAATTTACCTAAAAAAGATGGTAGAGAAGTCTTAAAGGAAATCAAAACTGACGATTTATTAAAGCGGATTCCAGTAGTTGTTTTAACAACCTCAAATGCAGAACAAGATATTATGAAGAGTTATAATCTTCATGTGAATTGTTATATCAATAAACCAGTTGATTTTGAAAAGTTTTTTGATATTATTCAAAAAATTGAGGAATTTTGGCTGACAACAGCTATTTTACCCACTATGGTACGCCCTTAAAAAGAAATTACACATTAAACTTCTACATCATTTGTTGATTTTGAAGTGAAAGAATGTGATCTTTAGGAAGATTAAATATAGTTTTTGAGTTATATTTAATCTTTCTTGTTTATGATATTTTTTATTCGCCATTTATCGTACCACAAACAGAATGAGTAAAGTAACAAAAACCCAGATTTTAATTATTGAGGACAATCCAGGAGATGTGGACTTGATAAAAGAATACTTGAAAGAGGCATCCATCAAAGATGAAATCATTCATGCACCTTCCTTTTTTGATGGTATGGATGCTATTAATTCCAACGATGTATCTATCGTCTTACTTGACCTTTCCCTTCCTGACTCCTCAGGATTCAAAACATTATCTAATTTTCTGGAAAAACAACCTAACGTTCCTGTTATCGTTTTGACTGGTACCAACAATGAAATTGTTGGAAATCAATCAATTAAGGCAGGGGCTCAGGATTATTTGGTCAAAGGACAATTTGATGGTAAACAATTAGGTCGTTCTATTAGATATGCTATTCAACGATTCAAAACTCAACAAAAGCTTGAAGAAGCTGCTAAAAAACTTTATATCAGCGAAAGTAGATATTTGGAAGCTCAAAGTATGGCAAATTTTGGCAATTGGTCGATGGATATCGTTACCAATGAAATGAAATGGAGTGATGAAGTTTATCGCATCTTTAATTTTAAGCCAAATAGCATCTCCCCTACTTACTCTGATTATATGAATTATGTTCATCTAGAGGACAAAGATCAAGTGGAAGAATTCTTTGTAAAAGCTGGGAAAGATGGAAAAACTCACAAACTAGAGCATAGAATTTTATTGGATGGTAAAACCATCAAATATGTTATCATTCAGGCGAAGATCAATTTTGACCAATTAACCAATAAATTTTGGTTACTCGGTGGAATTCAAGATATCACAGAACGGAAAATTTCTGAGCAATTAATTATTGAAAAAAATATAAACCAAAAGGTTTCTAAAATCAAGGATGAAGCCTTAGCGGATTTGAGTTTTCACATTCGTACTCCACTCTCTTCTATTGTAAATCTTTTGTTTTTATTAGAAAATACAGGGACTTCAAAGTCTCAAGCTGAATATGTTGATGGATTAAAAACTTCTGTTGATGATCTTTCGATTATGGTGAATAATTTGTTGAATTTCTCTGTTTTGGTTTCTGAAAAAATCACCTTGGAGGAAGAAGAATTACAAATTGTTGATTTCCTTAAAAGCACAAAAAGAATTGTTAACCTTAAAGGAGATAAAACCAATCAGTCAATTGAATTTGAATTGGATGATAATCTCCCTGAAAAAATCATTAGCGATCAAAAGAAACTCACCCAACTTTTGTACAATTTGATTGATTTCTCAAGTAACAGAACCGTTGCTAATGGAAATATTCACCTTCAAGTAACTCCAAAAGATGTATCAGAATCAGAAATGAAACTCTGTATTAAAGTTTCTGATGATGGAGAAAGCATTTCAAATGCCAGAATTAAAGACCTTCTAAGTACCGATCAACTTATCGAAAATTACTCCGATGAGATGGATGATTCTAAAAAAGATGATTTGGGAATGGCAATTGTCACCAAATTGGTGGAGATCATGAGAGGTAAAATTTCAATCGAAAGTAAAGAAGGTAAAGGCACTCATTTTATCATAGAATTACCAATTAAGGTTGTTAAGCCAATTAGTCTTACTCCTGGTGATGTGCCTGATTCGCCACTTAATATTTTATTAGTGGAAGATCACTTCTTAAATCAAATTGCAACTAAAAAGATTCTTACCACTTGGACAGATCAAATTTCCGTAGATATTGCTGAAAATGGTTTGATTGCTGTCGAAAAATTCCGAGAACATGGATACGATTTAGTTTTGATGGATATGCAAATGCCGGTGATGAATGGATTGGATTCTTCCAAAAAAATCAGAGAAAATAGTACTGTTCCAATCATTGCATTGACAGCCAATGCTTCAAAACAAGAAGCTGATAAATGTTACGCAGTTGGGATCAATGCTTATTTGACTAAACCATTTAAACCGCAAGATTTATATGCAAAGATTATGAGTTTAATGGTCGCTGTAGATTCATAAATACTACAAAAAGTCATAAAAAAAGGGTGTAATGATTAATCATTACACCCTTTTTTTGTGCGATATATTCAAAAGGAAAAGAGTTATGCCATCCCAAGACCAATTATTCCTAATTGACCTTTAAACTTCACTTTGCTGGTTTTCTTAACCATTTTGATTTTGAGTTTTTTGTGAAAATCTTTGAGAGAGGCCTTTTTCTTATTTTCCATTTTGAAGGATTTTTAGTTCTCTATTTTAAAGAAATAGAAAAGGTTAGGTAAACTGTTTTG
>CAJQQY010000450.1 GCA_905480595.1 uncultured Saprospiraceae bacterium
CAAGGATATTTCGATCAATATGAATTTGATTTACCAAGTAATTCTATTTTGATTAACCTTTTTGAGACAGCAGTAGCTGGAAGTTTACATATAGAAGATCCAAAAATTAATTTGAAAATCACGAATAGTTTTGGAGTTCCAATTGAAATGGTTGCCGAAAATTTGACAGCAGAAACCATGTCAGAAGGACCGATGGCGGTGTATACTGATTTGGATAATGGAATTGCATTTAATTATCCAACAGTAATGGAAGTTGGTCAATCTAGAGTTACCAATGTTGGTGTGAATAAGGATAATTCGAATTTGAGTGAAATCATTTCGAGTAGTCCGACTCAGTTGAATTATGAACTAGCTGCTATCTCTAATCCAGCTAGCGATCCGAATATAAAAGGTTTTGTGTTGGATACGAGCCGATTTGATGTGGATGTAGAAATGGAACTTCCGGTGTATTTAAGTGCAAGTGATTTTGCAGTTGAAGAAGTGAGTGAATTTGATGCTTCATTTTTTGAAGATATAGAAAGTGCAGAATTTAAATTAATTACTGAAAATGGATTACCGATTGAAGCTGGTGTTCAAGTATACTTTTTAGATGAAAATAATTTCATTTTAGATTCATTATTCAACACCTCAAGTACGTCTTTAATTCCGGCAGCAGAAGTGAATGCTCAAGGAGAAGTTACTTCAAAAAGTTCGAGTGAAAATATTGCTGAATTTGCCGCAGATAGAATTGCTAAGATTCAAAATGCAACACAGATTTCAATTAAAGGAATGGTATCAACTGCTGAAATGGGAACTGTTGCGGTTAAATTTTATACCGATTATGGAATTAGTTTTAAGCTAGGAGTAGTTGCAAAGTTAGAAGAGTGATTGTTGTAAATGTTTTGTTATGAAAAAAGATTTACAAACGATTTTAAACTTAATATTTTTAAAATAAATAAAATGAAACAATATATATTTTCTATCCTTGGAGTTTGTTTAGCATTTTCGATGCAAGCTCAAATAGAATTGGGAACACATTTTATGTCTAATGTTGCTCAAAATAATTTATTGAATCCTGCAGCATTTACTGATAATGGTTACAAAGTCAATGTTAGTTTATTACCTTCAATTTATGCAGGATTTAATAATTCTGCGATTGCTCCAGATGATGTTTTGGAAAAAAGAGGTACATCGCTATATCTCGATGTGGAAGGATTAATTGAAAAGATGGGAGCGAATGGAATGAATATTCAAACTAATTTAAATGTTGAAACTTTTACCTTTTCTTTTAAGGCTAAAAAGTGGCAACTGAGCCTTAATCACGGTCTTCGGATAAGTTCATTTCACTCCATTCCAAAAACTATGATACAATTTGCTTGGGGCGGAAATGCTCAATTTGTAGACGAAACAATCAATATTGCACCTACTCAGAATCTTTTAGCATATCAAGAATTTGGGGTTGGTTTTGGATATAAAATTAGCGACAATTTAACTTTGGGAACTCGTTTAAAATATTTAGTTGGAATTGGTACTTACCAAACTGCCACTTCAAAAGCCAATATTTATACTGATCCAGAATACTATCAATTAACTGCTGATACTGACTATTTAATCAATACAGGCGGTCTTCCAGAAAGTGATATTGACAATGGGGAGTTTTTAAATCTAGATGATTTCGAACCGTCTCTTTTTGGGAAGAACCGAGGATTTGCATTTGATTTCGGGGCAAGTTTTGATATCAATGACAAACTGAATATCCAAACAAGTGTATTGAATATTGGAAAAATAAAATGGGAGGAAGATGTCAACAATTATTGGAGCAACGGAACTTCTACTTTTGCAGGTTTGGATTTCCAACCTCTCTTTGAAGAAGGTGAGTATGATCCAGAAGAAATTTTGGATACAATCGCAAATACATTTGAATTTACTTCTTCACAAAATGGATTTAATACAGTTCTGCCAAGTTCATTCTATTTGAGTAATACTTACGAAGTGATGCCAAAATTAACTGTAGGAGCATTGTTATTTGCACAAGGTTTTCAGTCTGATTTGACAACTGCTTTTGCGTTGAATGTGAAAAAAGACTTTGGAAAATTCTTTAGCCTTGGAGGTCAATATGCTTTTATCGAAGGAGGTGCGAGTAATATTGGATTGAGTACTTCATTACGATTGGGGCCAGTTCAAATTTATGCCACTTCTGATAATATTATTCCATTGATGAACCCAATGAAAGGACAAAATGTGAATATGAGATTTGGAATGAATTTGCTTTTTGGAAAAATAAAAAATCAAAAAGAAGAACTTCCTATTCCTACTGAAACACTAGGAATGCTAAAAAGATAATTAATCTTTTATGGTTTTTAAGAAATAACCTTATACATAATCAAGTTTTGTTTCAACCACGGGGGCGGTCCCTCGTGGTTTTTTTATTTTGAAAATGAATATCCAATATCCAACAAGTAATAACCAATGTCCAATTTAAACATCTGATGATGTTATGTAGAGTTGGACATTGGTTATTACTTGTTGGGTGTTCATTTTATCTCGCTACAACCACCCGTTTCAATTCCATATCATTAATAATCATGATGTACATTCCATTTTCCCAACCAGAAATATCTAAAAATTTTCGACCACCTGTAGCAGTCATATCTTCGATTTTTCTTCCCACCAAGTCATATACTTTGAAGCCAACTTCCTTCCCTCCTTTTTCCCATTCAATAGTTAAAATATCACTAGCTGGATTTGGATAAATTTTCAAATCGTACTGCGAAATTTCCACTACATCATTAATAATGTCATTACAGAAATCAAGATTTGGTTCTAATTCCAAATAACCTTGAGGTGTCAAATCTCTTCCATCAAATGCCTCATAGTCAGTTGGAATCCTTTTCATTCTAAATGTCAAATTATTATTAATCATCAAGGTGTCACCTTGCGTCGCAGGATTCACTCCATTTCGAGGAGTCACATATTCCCAGACAATTTCATTATCGGGAGTCAACTCAAAACTATATCCCCAACGACCTGAACATAACAATGTATTTCCATTTGGCAAATGTTGAACACTTGATAACCCTGTCGAATACATATCTTGCGGAGTTGGGTGGGTGAATGTTTGCAAATAGTCAGTTGGTCCCCAAGTATCACCATCCAAAGTATATTCCCAACTATACATATCCCAAGGCGGAATAATCACATTGGCAGTAGAAAAATCAGCTCCAACTCGATTATTGAAAAAAGTGATATTTCCATATAGAGGGTGGAAGGTAGGCAAGTAATCATCGATCCAATGTACATCATGTTGATAAAATAATTTTAGATCAGCTGAATCTCCACCATAATTAGCAGGCGATCCCCAACGATACATCAAGTCACCTCCTAGATTAGAATCACCGCCTGAACTACTTGCAGCTTCTGCTGTCGTCGTCGTATGATCAATAATCCAAAACTCATTAAAAGTAGGAACGCTGATCATAACCTGTTTTAATTCTTCATGATAATCTAGTGAATTACCATGCATCCAATCCGCCTTTCCATCATTTGCATCATAGTTAATATTGATTCGTCGAGGGCTAGTTTCTACTACTCCGAAATTATCTTTTGTTGCATCTTTGTCTTGTACCAAATGATCCCAAGTATGCCATTCCCAAATAATTTCTCCTGCAGGATTTACTTCGATGATGATGTCTTCCCATATTTCACCTTGTGTCAAAGGAGCAAAAGCCGTATCTCTTCCTGCTTGGATTGCTTCGTCGAGTGTTCGCAATTTCCAAGCGATCATCAGTACATTTCCATTGTCCAAAGGAGCGATATCGTGGTGCAATCTCATGCTATCATTATTCATTTCGAAGCTCCATAAAAGTTGATTATCCCAATCCCGCATTTCGACAATAGCACCGCCACCGCCTGCCCAAATTGGATTGCCAGCAACAGCTGATGGACGCTTTGTTTTTACCAAATTTCCATTAGGATAAAGGTAGGCTGTATTACCCGGTCGGAAGTCTGCATCGTCATCCCAACGATGAACTATTTCGCCACAATTATTCAGTAAATAAACATTTGGTTGATTGTGTGGAAATACTAAATTATATCCATCAAATGATTTTGTTGGATGGTAGGAAATTAAGCCAACTGTATTTTGCGCAGCTAGATTTCCTCCGATAAAAATGAAAAATAAGAGAAGTTGTATATTTTTAATCATAAAATAAATTTTTACTTAGGAAAGTATAATGTATTGATAATCAATGGTTTAAATTATTGTTTAATTATTTTTTGCACAAAAAAACGATTTTTTTCTACATTAGAAATACGAATAGTATAAAATCCATTATTCCAATTATTGGCTGAGATTTCAATATGTTCATTTTGAGAAAATAGACTTGTTACTAACCTTCCCATAATGTCAAATACTTCGATACTTACTTCGTTTTTAGTTTGATTTTTTATGTAAATAAAATCGTGAATGGGATTATTTAAAGCTTGGACACCTTCCAAATTAGCGTAGTTTTTAACTGCAACTGGATCTCCATAAAGTACACAATCAGAAGGTAATGGATTAACTTCAATTGGGTCTCCTGGAGTCAAGTTTTTGCCGACAAAAGCAGGGTAATCTGCACCATATCGAGTCGCTCGAAATGCGTTCGCATTTGTCAAAACTGTACCTTGGCTCACCGGGCCATTATTGCCAATTGGCATTTTATAATGCCAGACCAAATCACCTTCATAATTCACTTCGTAAAAATTTCCTTCTCGTCCAACACAAATCAAAGTATTGCCATTGGGCAATCTATGTGCTCCTGAAATATTTGAAGAATACATATCGCTAGGTGGATCAGCCTCATAAGTCCAAAACAAATCTTCTGGACTAAATGGTTCGGTATTAGAAATGGTATATGTATTATTTACGTCCAATGGTGGATCAATCACGTCTACCGAAGAATAGCTTCCTCCGGGTCTTCCTTGGCCATTATTGAAAACCATAATTTTACCTTCGTCGGGATAGCCTACCGGAACCCAAGTAGCATCATGCTGTCCATAAAAAACTCGATCGTCAGAAGTGCCTCGATCATAAGATTGAGGATTACCATAGCGAAAAAGTAAATCTCCACCTTTTCCAGAGTTGCCACCTGTATGGCCTGCTGCTTCCAAACTAGTGGTGCTGTGGTCAATGACATAAATTTCACTCAAGTGTCGAGAACTTAAAACTATTTGATCTAAATTTGAATTATAATTTATCGAATTCAGATGAATCCAATCACTATTATTACCTGTTGCATTTACACCAAAATTAATATCCATTAATTCTGGATGTTCAGCAACTACCCCATAATTCATTTTTGTCGAATCAAAATCTTGTACCAAATGATCCCATAAATGCCACTCCCAAACCACTTCAATTTCATTTGTTCCAATCGGTTTTATTTCAACTACTCGCTCTGACCAAACTGAATTAGAAATGGTTATTGGATTTCGACCAGCAGCTTCTAATTCAGTCTCTGTCCGAGATTCCCAAGCGATGAGTAAAATATTTCCATTGGGCATCGGTGCTACATCATGATGGTGATGGTAAGTATTTGAGGAGTAGTCATATTGCCAAATCAAGTCACCTTCCCAGTTGAAAATTTCTAATCGGCCACCTGTTCCTCCTCCATTAAAATTACTATTGATTCGCCCAGTCCGCAGCAAATTTCCATTTTCCAAAAGATAAACTGAGGCTCCAGGATTGGTAGTGCTCTGATCCCAGCGGTGAACTTCGTTTCCACAATTATCTATCAAGTAAGTGATTTTACTAACGCCAGGTCCAAACAAAGTATAGCCATTCAAAGAAGTTGAATCATTAAGAAAAAGACCAACTGTTTGTTGAGCAAAGGATATTTGTACCAAAAAAATAAAAATAAAAATAGAGTAAATTTTAGCCATAAAATTGCTTTTTGAAAATAGAAAAATTACGCTGTCAAATATCTAGCTAAAAATTGATTTTTTATAAAATTGGAAAAGGATTAACGTTGATTTGTAATATAACTGCCATTGCGATTACCTGCCTTTTATTGGAGTTAAAAAAGAGAGCTAGCTACAAGTTATTTAATTGAAAAATGCAATAAAAAAAAGGTAAGTTCTATAAAGATTTTTTACCTAAAAATTTAATTTCAAAATTATTCTTGTTGATATATTTTCTTCATAACTTCTTACAGGAATAAAGAGTGGTAAAGATTTAATAATTCTAATTGCTATATCATTTAAATCTTGACTATCCGATTTTAGGATTTTAATTTTTTCTATACCACCATTTTCAGTAATTGTAAATGTTGTCTTTACAGTTCCTTTAATTGAAGTATTTGATTCCTGTATTTTTTTTGATAGAAGTTCTTCTAATGCCTGTTCTGCACATTTATGTTTCTCTGACAAATCATTTATTTTCTCACATTCGTCATTCTTAAATCTAGCAGGATGTCCTTTTATTCTTTTTAGATATTTATCTTTTTCAGTTTTTATAATTTTGTCATAATCATTTCTTTTTTCTAAAAAATGACTTATATAATTCTCTATATCTGAGGCAGAAAAATAAGATTTTTTATTTCTATCAAAATATCCAACTATCACGTCACTCAAAACAGCTTCGAATAATGAATCATATTCTATTTTGATATTTACACGATCATATATAGGAGGGAATTGGTATTCAAAATTTGAATCAAAAATATGTAGCCGTCTATTTTCTGGTTTGTAACCATAAATTCGGTAAGACCCTGCAAGGTATAAGGATTGGAAATTAAATGGGATGAGAACTTGAAAATTACTATCAAGTAAACCATGCATACCTTCAGAATTAAATCCAATAAAATATCCATTGGCTAACTCTTCTTTTATTCTAAAATCGTATGGTAACTTTAACTTACCGTCATCATCTATATGACCAATTTTATAAGAGATTTGTGCAGTTTTTAAATCTCTTTCCCACAGTTCGAATTTTCCTTTTGTTAAAATATTAATTCTAAAATACTTTAACTCACTAGGATCAATTAATTCTTTACCTTCTTTACTTACAACTCCTACAGATGTTTGTCTATTAGTTGAATGATAGTCAAATACGGTTAAATGATTATTGTAAAACCTATTGATTTTAGTATATTTCGGAGGAATAAGAATTTCGCCTTTTGTATTCATTAGACCGTATAACTTATTCTTGCCGTCATTCTTTTTAATTTGAAAAGAAAGAAGGTTTAAGTTTTTTGTACTAGTGTCTGAGGTAATTAGAGAAAGGTTATATTTTCCAAATGGGATGATGGTCTTCCCTTCAAAATCCATCAAGCTATTTTCTCTATCTTTCTCTAGGATTGCTGTGTGATTTGGACCAAGGTCTATATACCTGTAACTGGGAGTTACAATAATTTTTCCAGTTAGATCAGCTATTCCATAAAGTTTATTTTTAGTAAAAGTAAAAAATCCATTTTCGTCAAAATATTTTAAATTATCGATATAATCGAAAGCAGGTTGGATAAGAATTTTTCCATCTAGATTAATTATTCCATATTGACCATCAACAGAAAATAGCATTAGATTTTTATATAATCGTCTTTCTCTCAAGCCTTGTGGCTTTTCAAAAATAAGCTTGTTTATTTTACCCTTTTTAAAATTATATAAAGAGCATTTATTATTATTTCCAGCTATAAATGTCTTATCATTTAGAACTTCCAAATAGTCAAACATTTTCCCAAAAACATTTTTTCCGTTCAGGTCAAATATTCCACTTTTGTTATCAGAGGTAAGAATTAAGAGGTTAAGGTTAGAAATAAAGGAACCTCTATCAAATTTTTTATTAGTAAGATGTTGATTTTTATTATTAACAATTTCACAGTCTTGAATTGAACTAGGAAAACGTTTATTTAATGTTGAACCTACAAGCCACCTATCTAAGCTTAAGTTTTTTATAGTAGCATACTGTGGAGGAAGAATAAAATTTCCATCAAGATCAAAAAGGCCAATACTTTTTTCTAGTTTATTATTATTAATGTTGGGATCTAATTGAGATTCAATATAATTTTTGTTTCTGCTCAGAGTGAATTTTTTATATTTATTTGCAGGAACTATTATCGTTCCATCTGAATTAATAATTCCTTTTTTTCCAGCAATGACGTTTAAGTCAGATTTTCCACTTCTGCTAAAGACTCCAATATTTCCAACACTTGAGATCTGCCATCTTCCTTTGGGAAAGATTAGTTCTCCTTTTTTATTAAATATAGTTTTTCCATCAACTTCAGTAGCTGAAATTAAACCATTTTCTAGGCGATATAAGTGATCAAATTTTGCTGAAATGATCCATTTTCCTTTAGTATCTATAACTCCCCATTTTCCGTTTTGTCGGACATGAGCTAGTCCATATTTGAATAGGAGGGCTTCCTCAAATTGAATAGGAATAATAATCTGTTTAGTAGTGTCAACATATCCCCATTGGAATCCCTTTCGAATTGGGATTAAGTTTTGGCTATTAGCTTGAGTTTGTATTCCCAATAAAATTAATAGGAAGAAAAAGACTTTAAGAGGAGCGTATTTTTTATTCATTCTAATTTTTTGATATTAGCTTTTTTTAGAATCGTAAGTAAAAGTAATAAATTATGCACAACTCTCTGATTTACAGATTTTTAAAATATAATAAAAATCATGTTATGTGTGGCAATACATTCACATGTTGAAAAAAATAATTAAAAACACTTGGAGAGGAAAGAATAAAGCTATACATTTGAAACAAATTGTTGCAATATT
>CAJQQY010000451.1 GCA_905480595.1 uncultured Saprospiraceae bacterium
TCAGTTACATGCCATGAGTCTCCATAATAAGTCATATTATAATAAGCATTTCCCAACTGATAAAAAGAAGATGCTCCACTTTCTAAATGTGCTCGACCTTGATATTCTAGCCTCAACAATTCTTCAACAATCCCAGCTCGATCAAACTTTGTAGTATCCGCAATCGGACAATGTACACAGTCAATAATATGTTCATGAAATGGATTAAACTTAGGTTCTAAATCTCGAACATTCCTTGGAATTTTTCGAAAAGTTTCTGCAGCCGCTTCAATTTTACCTTCATTAAAAAAGACGATTCCTTTGAGTAAAAGCAAGTCATTTTTAATCGTTGACAATCCATCTTTTTTGACCAATACTTCTTCCAAATTACTTTTATTTTCTTTATCACATATCCTCAAAAGGTCTTCAATCATTTCAATATCTGGATTCATTTTTAAGGCATCCAAAGTGTGATGCAATCGAAATGCTTTTCCCTTCTCGCCTGACTTCGTGTACATGTCCACCAACTTGTCATTGATGTAATCTGGAAAATCTTTGTACTTCCAATAATTAGGATTTTCACGAATAATATTCCCTATTTCGTTTTCATCTTTTCGAGTAATCGGTGGATTATATTGAGCTACCTTTAAAGCAAGTTGGGCCGCATCCAACTGCTCCAACATCTCCTCATTTTCATTCCCAATCGTATTTTTAAGTCTAGTGAAAATTTGATCTGCTTCATAATAATCACCACCTAAAAATATCAAATAACCTTCAGCAATTTTCCATAAATCCAAATCAATCACTTTTTTTTCTTTTACACATTTACTGACAAAAGCTTGAGTTCGTTTTAAATATTTCTCCGCATTTTTTCGTGGAATCTTAAAATAAGTTTTATTTCTTTTTTTATGATCATTAAAGTCTTTCCCTAAAAAATCCTTTTCCAATTTCGTAATTTCTTTCACTAACAATAATTCTAAATTTTCACTCTTTGGATCAAACTCATAAATTTTTTCCATCTCATAAACCACTTGACTATCATCATGGTTAGCTCGCATCGTGTACAACATCGCGCGCTCTTCATCGCTTTTACATTTCAATACTAATTGATCCCATTCCTGATTATTTTTTATGGAAAAACTTTGATAGGCTGACTGTCGTTTGCTCGGACAATTAGCAAAGATCAACGAGTACAAATAGGCTGCTTCCACTCGATCTCCCAACTTCAATAATGCTCCTGCTTTGTGTCCCATAATCCAATAATCCAACAAACTTGGATTGGCATGAACCTTTGGCATCAACTCTTCATGCAACTTCATAACTGCATTATATGCTTTTGCATAATGTGCCAACCTAATGATTTGAAATGCATACCTCAACCGAACATAATGTGATTCAGTTTTCATAAAAGCACGTTTGCCACGTTCCACCATTTTTTGCATTTCGACCACATCTCGTTTCGGAGTGCTCCACCCCTCGCCTACTGTCACGTGCCTTTCACATTGCTTAGCAAAAATCAAATAGTCCATCACTTCACTACATTTTTCATCTCTCAAATGATGGGCAAAATTATTATTTCTTAATCGAGTGGGTAGTTTTGCTTTTTTATCATTGGAAGCATTTCGAAGTTGCTTCATGTCATTTATCGTCGCTTTGTAAATGACATATTGGATATCTTTTATTTTATATAAATTACAAAATCGCTCGTTCCATTCTTGCAAGTTATCATCTTGCTGAATATGCTCCAACGAGTCTGGGGAATTATATAAATCATTAAACCGTAAAAAATAAGGTGCGTAAGTGGCTTTGGTATTTACGATATTGGGATTCATAAATGAATAGCCTTCGAAGGTCAAATGGTATGGTCCGCAACCTTTGGAAATTTGGAAAGGTATAATTAATAAAAAAATGAATATCGAATATCGAACGCTTACACTAAAGATTTGAGATTCATTCAAACGCACCAATAATTGCTTCAAGTTTTTCATAGGGGTAATGTTTAATCGTAGTCGTATCCAAATGATAAAAACTGATCGTCACATTTGGGTTTTCAATTTTAGATTTTAAAAGTTCGGCAGACATTTTCAATGTTTCCAACGGAACTGTTTCAAGTCGAATAATATCTCCTTCATACAAATATTTGCCTTGAAGATAAGTACTTTTTACCACCTCAAAATGCGTTTCATCGGTTGGCAAAAAAAACGATTCATCCGTCATGTCCTTCGCTCGCAAATTATTTATCAACTTCACCATTCCACCTCCTCGATATAAAACGCCCCAAGAAAAAATAGGCAAAGCCACATCTAACTCCAAAGGGTAATTTTCAAAATTAAAAAAGTATTGTTTAGCGACCTCTAAATCAAGTATAGAATTTTTAGTGTTATAATCTTTTACATCATCGACATTGTAGAACATGAGCATGCCTCGATCAACAGGAGGAACGCCCGTCTTTTCGAAATATTTAATTTGATGCAATCGAATGGTCGCACTTAATTGGATCTTTTCTGTTTGAATTTCTTTTTTGAAAAAACGTAATAAGCGAAAATATTTTTTCTCTGTGGACTCTGACCAATCGCAATCAATTTGAATTTCTCGCACGTCTTTTTTTATGGAAAAAATTTTCTCTAATATATTTCCACCTAGTTCTTCCATTTTCTCCAAAGGGTAATTTTTCAAACTTCGATTGGTGATGAAAATCGTAGGAATGATTTCGATATCTTTCAAGTCTACTGTATCTAAAATTACCTCAGCAACTGGCAATGGTTCTTGCGCACGACTATTCCAATCTACATCGAAAAATTTAACGTAAAGTTTTTTTACGGAAAAACTTTGGAGGTAATCTTTTTCGGATTGAGTGAGGGAGAAGTTAGTTTGCCAATGGTAAAATGCGGGGGTAATTTCTTTTTTGTTTGTAGTGCAGGAAGTTAGGAAAAGAAATAGGAATGTGATTATTATTGTAGAGCTTAAAAGAAGTTTTATGAGGCAAGGATAATTTTTCTTTTGTGAGAAGTCCACCCCCCAGCCCCCGCCAGCGGGGGAGAAGATTGTGGAAAACCGAAAGGTACTGTTAAGAATTAGCAATACCTTCTCCCCCGCTGACGGGGGCTGGGGGGTGGACTTCTCGCAAAATATTTTTTTGATTCCTTTTGATTTCAATTTTGATTGTCATTTTTATTTTATACCAACCCCTCTCGAATCAAATCATGCAAATGAATCACCCCAACATATTTCTTCCTAGCCGTAACAATCAATTGTGTAATACTTTTTGCACGCATCACTCCAAGTGCTTTGATGGCTAGTTCATCTTGATCAATCGTCTGAGGCTTTTCAGTCATGATATCTTTTGCTTGCAGGTGTTCGACTTCATCTTGGCTTTGCAACATTCGACGCAAATCTCCATCGGTAATAATACCTTTGACATTTTTATTTTCATCAACCACAACTGCAACTCCCAACCGTTTGGAGGTCATTTCGATAATTGTATTTCGAATATTTTCATTTTCCAAAACAAATGGTTTTTCATTCTGTGGAAAAATATCATGCACTCTCAAATACAACTGTTTCCCCAACGCACCTCCAGGATGATACTGTGCAAAATCATTTGGAGTAAATCCACGCAATGCTAAAAGTGAAGTCGCTAGCGCATCACCCATCGCCATTTGCGAAGCAGTACTTGCAGTTGGTGCTAAATTATTTGGATCAGCTTCTTGATCGCAAGGCGTATGCAAAACGTAATCTGCTTTTTTTGCCAAAAAAGAATTAATGTTACTCGCCATTCCAATCATCAAACTTCCTAATTTTTTCACCAATGGAACGAGTACTTTTATCTCAGGAGTTTCACCACTTTTGGAAATACACAAAACAATATCATCAGCTTGTACTATTCCCAAGTCTCCATGAATCGCGTCAGCTGCATGCATAAAAACTGCAGGCGTTCCAGTCGAATTCAAAGTAGCTACCATCTTCTGAGCAATTATCGCACTTTTGCCTATTCCCGTCACAATCAATCTACCTTTTGATTCAAAAATCGCTTCCACACATTCGCAAAATTTTTGATCCACACTTGCTTTCAACGCATTGATTGCATCAGCTTCGATTCGGATAGTTTTCAAAGCAGTTGACGAAATTAATTTTTGTTTATTCATAATATTTATCAAGTGATAATTACCCATTTTTATTAAATGAAACTATTGTTTAGGTCTTTTATTTTAATTATTTTTGACGGCTTTTAGAAAAAAACATGAGAAAATCCCCCCTTAGACTGAAATTATTTTTCAAACGAAAAATAGATATCTACCGTTTTATTAAATAATTGTAAGTACCATAATTTATATAATAAAGAATGCGTTAATTCTCAGAATTAAACGAATTATTTTCTTATATTTACTAACACTACTTCAATTAATTACAAAGCATTTTTGGCAAATGTAATTAGGTTTTTCCAAAACTTAATATTCTAATTATTGTTTTAGATGCTTTCAATTTTTTAAAACACTCGATAACACTTTACCTTAGGACGGTTCAATAATAAATTACCTTTCTTAACTGCTTTTTTATTTTACTCTTTATTTTGAAACCAATCATTATCCCAAACAGATTCTTGCTTTCAAAATAAAACCTAGAGAAAATTAGCAACCTAAAAATGTAGATTTAATTATGGTTCATTCCAAATCCTAAATACATTTTTAATAAATCATAAAAAGAAACAATGTTACAATCAGAAATGGTAGCAACAAACCAAAACCTACACGAAGCACTTCAACACTACTTCGGTTTCGATAAATTCAAAGGGAACCAAGAAGAAATTATACAAAGCATATTAGGTGGCAAAGATACTTTTGTTATTATGCCTACCGGTGGTGGAAAATCACTTTGTTATCAACTTCCTGCTATGATGATGGAAGGAACAGCATTGATTATTTCTCCATTAATTGCATTGATGAAAAATCAAGTTGATTCCATTAGAAGTTATAGTTCGAATGATGATGTAGCTCACTTCCTCAATTCTTCCTTGACTAAAGTTCAAATGAAAAAAGTAAAAGGTGATATCAGATCTGGTGTTACTAAAATTCTTTTCGTTGCTCCTGAAACTTTAACTAAAGAAGAGAATATTGAGTTTTTTAAAAGCACCAAAATTTCTTTCGTAGGTGTCGATGAGGCACATTGTATTTCAGAATGGGGACATGATTTTCGACCTGAATATCGACGAATCAAAGAGATGTTAAAATTGATTGGAAATAATATTCCAGTTATCGCTTTGACTGCTACGGCAACGCCAAAGGTTCAATTGGACATCGTGAAGAACTTGAATATGTCGGAAGAGAATAGTTTTGTTTCTTCTTTTAATCGAGATAATCTTTACTATGAGGTTCGTCCAAAAGGAAAGAAAGAAAACACCATCAAAAATATTATTCAAGTCATCAAAACGATGCCAGGCGAATCAGGAATTATCTACGTCCAAAGTAGAAAATCAACTGAGGAGATAGCTAAAATTTTGAATGTTAATGATATCAAAGCTGCACCTTACCACGCAGGTTTGGATGCAAAAACTCGTTCGAAGACTCAAGATGATTTCTTGATGGAAGAAAAAGATGTGATCGTAGCGACCATCGCTTTCGGAATGGGAATTGACAAACCAGATGTGCGTTTTGTGATTCATTATGATATTCCAAAAAGTATAGAAAATTATTATCAAGAAACAGGGCGTGCTGGTAGAGATGGATTGGATGGTCGATGTGTTGCTTATTATAATTATAAAGATATTCAACGACTTGAAAAATTCTTGCGAGATAAACCGGTAGCAGAGCGTGAGATGACTGCTCAATTGATGCAAGAAATTATGGCTTATGCAGAAACTACTGCTTGCCGTCGAAAATTTTTATTGCATTATTTTGGAGAACAATATGATGATGGAGAGTGCAATAAAATGTGTGACAACTGTCGCCATCCAAAAGAGAAAATTGAAGTTCAAGCTGAAATGCAACAAGCATTAGCAGCTGTAGAAAGTTTGAATGAAAACTATGGAATCAAACAATTGATTGAATTTATCATTGGAAAAAACACCAAAGACATGGTTGATTTCAAACATGATCAATTACCATTGTTTGGAGCAGGAAGTGAAAAAGATGAAAACTTTTGGAGTTCTGTTTTCAGACAAGGTTTGTTGAATAATTTAGTTTATAAAGACATTGAAAATTACGGTTTATTTAGATTAACTGATACAGGTAAGGAATTTATTAAAAATCCAAAACCAATTCAGATTACCCTAAATCATAATTACGATAAAGTAACTCAAGAATTTGACGCTGCAGCTTCTGCCTCTGGCAAGTCAGCTGTTTTAGACAAAGCCTTGATGAACATGTTGAAAGATTTGCGAAGAAGTATTGCGAAGCAAAAAAATGTTCCTCCGTTTGTCGTTTTCCAAGATCCTTCGCTGGAAGATATGGCTACTCAGTATCCAATTTCGATGGCTGACATGGCTCACATTTCAGGAGTAAGTTCTGGAAAAGCGAAACGATACGGAAAGCCTTTTGTCGAAATGATTCATCAATATGTGGAGGAAAACGAAATCGAAAGACCTACTGAAATTGTGGTCAAGCAAGTCGCTAACAAATCAAGAGTTAAAGTAAATATAATTCAAAGTATAGATCGAAAAATTCCTTTGGGAGATATTGCTTCTTCTAATGATTTAAGCATGGAAGATTTGTTGGAAGAGTTAGACGCAATTGTGGTTTCAGGAACTAAAGTAAATATTGATTATTACTTGGAAGATAATGTGGATGAATATTCCAGAGAAGATATTTACGAATACTTCATGGAAGCAGATTCGGATAGTCCTGAAGAAGCATTTAAAGAATTGCAGGAAGATGATGTAACAATGGAAGAAATTCAGTTGATGCGAATTAAGTTCCTTTCTGAAATGGCAAATTAATTATTGAGAAATTAATTTTAGAAAATAAAAACGGTTCGGAGATTAAATTTCTTCGAACCGTTTTTGTTTTTTTGTAAAAAATAAAATATGAAAAAGATCCTAATTCTCAACGGTCCAAATCTTAATCTTTTAGGAAAACGGCAACCTGAAATTTATGGTAGTCAGTCTTTTGAAGATTATTTTGATTCTTTGGAAAAAAAATATGAAAACGAGGATTTACAACTTTACTATTTTCAAAGTAACCATGAAGGAACTTTGATTGATAAATTACATGAAGTTGGTTTTTTGTGGGATGGAATTATCTTTAATGCAGGAGGTTATACACATACTTCCATTGCCTTAGCAGATGCGGTCTCTGCTATTTCAACACCTGTTTTGGAAGTTCATATTTCAAACATATATGAGCGAGAAGAGTTTCGACATCATTCTTTTTTGAAAAATGTCTGTGTGGAAAGTATTGTTGGAAAAGGATTACAGGGATATGAAGAAGCCCTTCAATTTTTTATAAAGAACTAGAATGGAAATAATGAACTATACCTTATTTTACAACAAATTTTGATTTAATATTAGATTGATTATTTACATTAACTTTCGATTTTTTAATATTATTTTCTTTTGTTGATTCTTTTGGAAGAGAAAAAATAAATGAAGTTCCAACTCCCAATTCTGATTCAACCCAAATTCTTCCTCCTAAATTATTGATTATCTTTTTACAAATTGAAAGTCCTAAGCCTGATCCTTCATAATCTGCAGAGTTATTCAATCTTTGAAATGCTCCAAAAACTTGATCTTTATATTGACTTTCTATCCCGATACCATTGTCCTCTACTAAAATAATATGCTCAGCTTCTTTTTCTTTACAACTTACTTTTACCAATGGATCAACTCCATCTTTTTTAAATTTAATAGCATTTCCAATTAAATTCTGAAAGAGTTGTAACATCTCATGCGACCTTCCTGTAACTACTGGAAGAGTTTCTATAACAATAGAAGCATTATTGTCTTTAATTAATCCTGCAAGGTTGCCCTTAACTGTAGATATTAATTCATTCAAATCAATCTTATCTTTCAATTCTAATTTTAAGCCTAATCTGGCATGAAACAATAGTCCCTCAATGAGCAACTGCATATTCTGAGCTCCATTTGTAATAAAATTAAGATAGTCCAGGATTTTATCGCCATCTTCTGATTTGGATAAATCTCGATGTATGAGTTGAGCAAACGAATTAATTGTTCGGATGGGTGCTTTAAGATCATGTGATACTTTAGATACAAATAACTCTAGCTCTTCATTTTGGTCGGCAAGTATTTTATGAGACCTTTGTAATTCTTCAGAACTAATTTCCATTGCCCTTTCAATCAATCGTCTATCTCTTTCATAATGCTCATAGGATTGATCTACCATTTCTAATAATCGGACAAGGTCTTCCGATAACTCAGGGTTCTGTCCAAAGACTCGCTTAACTTGCCTTGATAATAGTTTATTTGTCATTAGCTTTTAGGTTCTCTTCAATTAAACTTCTGAAAAAGTGGTAATCGTCATTGTTTGATTATGCAATTCACATCTTGAAAGATGATTGAATGGAGCAATTTCCCCATAGGAATAAAATCCAGTCAATATTGTATTCTCCCCAAACTGATCACGAATTACTTCTATTTCTTCATCTATATTTTGACCTAAAACTATTTTTCTCCCAACACAGCTAATTAATATAGCAAACTCTGGGTTTTCAGAATTATCAAAATCATTTTTACATTTTTCAGCTGCTTGCTCTGCTCCTCCTATTAGTCGATCTGCATTATGCTTCATCATTTGTGCCATAGCCCCTTCAGGCATATTCCCCGCGAAAGTCATACTTTTAGTTTCTTCACAAATTGATAAGATTGTTCTAACAAGAGGCTCATCACTTCCTTCAACTTTTATAGATAATGGAAAAAACAAAGCTGAACTAGGTAATTCTTTAGCTGCCTCTCCCAAATATTTTTTATAAAGGTCAAGAGCATTTTGATTACCTAACTCGTATAAAATATTATCCTTCGATTTCGTAATCAACCTCTCTGGTCCGAAGGGATCCCATCCTCCTTTTGAACCAAATTTAACTTTTAAACGATCGCCATAAAATCCAATCGCAACAATGTTTCCTTCAGTAGGTACATCATTTAATCCAACTAAAGTCTTACTGAAATCATATCCATCTCCTGCTAAAGCTCCAGTTGTCGCAACTTGTTTTTCTTTAAATTGGTTCAAGCCCTCTGCTAATTCACTACCATTTATAAGTTGCCCATCAGCAACGATAAATACATGTTGCAATTCTTTTCCACAAAGATTTGCTACAATTTGAGTAGCAGCATCATAACTATTTTTAAAATTATTAATGTTTACCTGGCAAGTTTTTAATTCGGTATGTTCAAATTCGATGGCGGTAATTACAACAGATTCATCAACAAAACCTGTATTCGTAATTTCTCCTGAAGTAGAACTAATAATAATATCAGCAGAAGGATATTTATTTTTTACCTCTTGATAGATTTGAGTTTGTTGTACGATTTCTCGATTTCCAAAAACCAGTACAAATTGTGGATTTTCAACATTTTTCTTTTGAAACATTATTTCCCACCCAGATTGCTCTTGAAAAATTTCTTGGACAATTTTCATATATTATCATTTTAAAATTATTTCTGTAGGTGTTATTTATTACTTTCAAAAATAAATTATGACAAAAAGGGTGCTAAAAATCCAACATTCATATAATTATACCTTTAATGTGTATTTTTTTTTAAATTATTAATCAGTCAATCAATAGGTTTTTGTCCTCGATATTATGAATTTTTCAAGGGTTTTATTATCTCAATTTTGTTCCAGAAGGTGAGTCACTAGGTTAAATAACAAATTATTAAAATGTTTCCTTTCTTGCTAATTAAGGTAGCTTATAAGATGACAAACAATTAAAAAGAATACCGTTTTCTTTTTTTTAATGGCTTTTCGTCCTACCTCCATCCACCACTAAATTCGTCCCCGTAATATAAGATGCTGCAGGAGATGCCAAGAAAGCCACAGCCATTCCCAATTCTTTAGGTTCTGCAAATCTTCGAAGAGGAACCGTGTCTTTCATTTTTTCAATAATTTCGTTAGCTGAAATATTACTTTTTTCGGCACGTATTTTTAAAATTTCCGACAGTCGTTCCGTATCAGTAAACCCAGGTAAAACATTGTTGACTGTAATCCCATACTCGCCTAATTCATTTGCTAAGGTTTTTGCCCAATTCGCAACCGCAGCTCTTGTAGTATTACTCACTCCCAATCCTTCCAAAGGTTCTTTTACAGAGGTTGAAATAATATTTATAACCCTTCCATAACCAGATTTTTTCATACCAGCTAAAAATATTTTTACTAACAACTGATTACAAATCACATGATTTTTAAATGCCTTTAAAAAATCATCTAACTCTGCATCGAGTATACCTCTAGGAGCAGGGCCACCGGTGTTATTCACTAAAATGTGAATATCTCTTTTTGAAGCCAAAGTACTTACCTGTTTTTCCAGATTTTCAACATCATCAAAATCAATCACCAAAAAGTCATGATACTGACCTTGGGAATGATCCAATTCTTGGACTAAATCTATCATCAATTCAACACTTCTTGAGACTAATGTTACATTGGCTCCCAATTTAGATAACTCGATAGCTGCTGCTTTTCCTATTCCGCGACTACTTCCACCTACAAATGCATTTTTTCCTTTTAAGTTGATATCCATTTTTGATTTCTCTTTTATGAAAATTTAAATTCAAATTCCTAAATTTAGCAAAATTTACGAATTACAAAATCATAAAAAATGGCAATACGCAAACCTTTTAACCTTAATGCTTGGATCGATGAACACCGTCACCTTCTAAAACCACCTGTTGGAAACAAACAAGTTTACTTCGAAAATGATGATTATATCGTTATGATTGTTGGTGGGCCCAATGGTCGGAAAGATTATCACTACGAAGATGGAGAAGAACTTTTCTATCAAATCGAGGGTGATATTACTTTGAAAATTATTCACGAAGATGGAACACCGGAAGATATTGAAATCAAAGAAGGTGAAATGTTCTTGTTACCTCCTCGAATTCCACATTCTCCTCAGCGCCCTGCCAATACCATTGGTTTAGTTATTGAGCGATATAGAAGAGATAATGAAGAAGATAAATTGATGTGGTTTTGTGAAGACTGCAACAACAAATTACACGAAGCGACTTTCGAAATGAGTGACATCGTGAATCAACTACCTCCTGTGATGGATCATTTTATGAATTCCAAAGAACTTCGAACTTGCAATAAATGTGGGACGGAAATGGAGAAAGTATAGTTAGCTGACTCTCTGAATCAAATATTATATTAGAGTCAGTTCAGCATTTTTTTAATTTAGTTACTTGAGAGAGAACCTTTATCTGAAAGCATAAATGCAAGGAAAAAAAATATACTTCGCATCTGATTTCCATTTGGGAGTCAATGCAAAATTGACCAGCCTAGAACGAGAGAAAAAAATTGTACGGTGGCTTGATTATATACAACATGATGCACACGAAATATATTTGGTGGGTGATGTTTTTGATTTTTGGTTTGAATA
>CAJQQY010000452.1 GCA_905480595.1 uncultured Saprospiraceae bacterium
TGACATAAAAGAACCATATGATATAGGTGTTTTACTTGGAGGTTATTCTAACTTCTTTATTCAACCTGATGCAGATCGACATAATTTTAATGAAAGAGGTGCTCGATTTTTCCAAGCTTATGAATTATACAAAAAGGGGAAGTTTAAAAAATTCCTCTTGACTGGTGGTTCAGGCTTTATGTTTGGAACTGAAAAAAGTGAAGCAGTTTTAGTTCGCGAATTATTGATAAGATTAGGAGTCCCTGATTCTGATATAATTGTAGAACCTGCCTCTAAAAACACTTTCGAAAATGCACTTTTTACTCACGAAATTTTAGAAGAACAATATCCAGATGCTAGTATACTTTTAATTACCGCATCATGGCATATGCGCAGATCGATGGGGTGCTTTGATCGAGTTGATTTAAAGTATACACCATTTTCAGTTGACTTTATGGGAGAGCAAAATCGATTTGTTCCAGCATCTTTGATTATTCCTAATAGTGAAACGATTTGGCGTTGGGAAATTTTGATGAAGGAGATGATTGGTTATATGGCGTATCGAGCTAGAGGATATATTTAGTTATTGAGTTAAAAAAAACTTACTTCGAGGAGTGAAAAATGGAATAGAAAAAAACATATCCAAATCCAAAACTCAACATTAGAAACAAAGGCAATAATGCAAAACTTTGATAATGAAAACTTAATACAATTCCGCTTAAAAAATATAAAAATAACATCCCTTCTAAAATAGTTACTCCACCAATACTACTTGCTAAATATTTATTTCCATACCATTTATCTGAAGACTTTTCAAGATTGAATTTTGGCGTTCGTACAAATGGAGATTTTTTCCCCATATAGCCTTCCATTACAGCAATTCCATTGTGTAAAGACATTCCCATAGAAACAGATAGAAAGAATGGAAACTTCCAGATGAACTGTTTAAGTGTAGTTAAAAAGTCTGTTTTTAAACTACGTAAGGAAACCCAATAAAATATCGTAAGGAAAAACATGCTGATGATAAACCCAGTTGCATATTTAAAAAGTAGTGCATATTCTACAAAATTCTGTTTGACATAAAAAAGAGGAATGGATAAAATGGCTACCGAAAAAACACAAATAAATATAAAACTATTCATCAAATGAAAAATTGAATGCAACTTAGTTAACGTTGATAAGTCCTTGGTTTTTAATACTTTAGATAGGTTTTTTCGAGTACATTCAGCTGCTCCCTTGGTCCATCTAAATTGCTGATTTTTTAAAGCATTCATAGCTGCAGGCAATTCCGCAGGTGATTCTACTTCTTCCAAATATTGAAAATGCCAACCTTTTAGTTGTGCTCGATAACTTAAATCTAAATCTTCAGTCAATGTATCTGCTGACCAGCCTCCGGCATCTTCTATACATTTCTTTCTCCACACCCCTGCTGTTCCGTTGAAGTTTATAAAATGTCCTCCATGGTTTCGTCCACTTTGTTCGATAGTAAAATGCGCATCCAAACCAAAAGCTTGAATCTGAGTTAATTTTGAATAATCTTCATTGATGTGAGTCCAGCGAGTTTGTACAACTCCTACTTTTTCATTTTGAAAATATGGAATAGTCTTTTTCAGGAAATCCTTTTCAGGCAAAAAATCAGCGTCAAATATTGCTATGAATTCTCCTTGGCAAATTTTCATTCCATAAGCCAAAGCACCAGCTTTAAAACCAACTCGATTTGGTCTTTGAACCAAATCTATTTTGACATTAGAATCTTTTAAATCTTGAATTACATTTTGAATTATTTGAGTAGTCTCATCAGTTGAGTCATCCAAAACTTGAATTTCAAAACGATCCTTTGGATAATCAATTTGAGCAACTTGTTGAATCAATCTTTCAACAACATAGAGTTCATTATAAATTGGTAATTGTATTGTTACAAAAGGAAATTCAATAAGGGAAGAGGTAACTAATTTCTCGTTTTTCTTTTTTTTTCTCAAATACAAAATCACTAAATGCATTTGAATTAAACTATAGAAAAGAATGAAGGTTAGAAAAAAACCATAAATAATAATCAGCAATAATTCCACTTTAAGTATGTTTGAGTTTCTATTGAACTAAAAAGGTATATACAAAAATAACTATTAATTTTTGACAAGTATGTCGTTTTTATGACGGCAACCAATCAATATAAAAGACGTTATTGCATTATAATAAAAAATTGCAAAAATGAATTTCAAGTATCTAATTTTATCTCTCTTTTTCATCGCAAGTTGCATTAATTTGAATGCTCAAGATGTCAATACTTTTTTCCAAAAATCAGAATCATTCTTTAAAACTACTGTTGAAAATGGAAAAGTAAATTACTCTTCCATTAAAACTGATAAAAAGAAATTAGAGGAGTTAGCCCTTCTGATAACACAAATTTCTCCTGAGAAATTAACTCTAATAGAACGGAAAGCATTTTTAATAAATGCTTATAACTTACTGGTTATCAAAGAAGTAACAAATAATTACCCAATATCTAGTACACAAAAAGTAAATGGTTTTTTTGAAACAATAAAACACAATGTTGGAGGAAACCAATGGACTCTAAATGAAATAGAAAATGAGCAGATTCGAAAAGAATACAATGATCCGAGAATTCATTTTGTTTTAAATTGTGCAGCATTAAGTTGTCCTCCAGTCACTAATTATGCTTATTTCCCTAATTTATTAGATGGTCAATTAGATGCTCAAACTACCCTTGCTTTAAATGATTCGACCTTTATCTATGAAAAAAATGGAAAGAATTATATCTCTAATATTTTCAAATGGTACAAAGGTGATTTTACCAAAAACGGAAGTGTTATTGATTTTATTAACGAATATCGAAATAAAAAACTGGATCCAAAAAATAGAACAATCCACTATCCTTATGATTGGAGTATAAACGATTTAAATCCAATGATTGAGTTGAAAACTGGTTCAAGTTCATTTATTCAAACTTACACTCCTTCTAGTCTTTTGAAAAAAAACCAACTCGAAGTTCAACTTTATAACAACCTATACACGCAGACTGCTTTTAGAAACGATAATCGGGAAAAAGTAAATTTAAATGAGCGACAAAACTATTTTACTGGTTTAATAAATATTTTATATGGAGCAAGTGAAAATAGAAAATGGAATGTTGGTTTGGATATAAATTTAAGATCTGTTAGAATTGATAATGAAAATTCTTCTCCATTAAAAGTACTATCATTTAGAAAAAATGATCAAAATAATAGAAGTGGAGTAAGTAGTTTGGGACCGACTATTAAATTTGCTCCTTTTAAAAATCCGAAAATTTCTATTAAAAGTTCTTTCCTTATTCCTATAACAACTGACAACGAAGCAACTGAACGAATCATAGTTGATTCTCAAAGTGTGTCTCGATATCCTTGGTTTGACTGGGACAGATTCACTTGGTGGAATCAATTTTTTTATGATAAAAATATTGGCTCAAAATGGCAGTTATTTTTAGAAGGAGATTTATTATTTCGTTTTGCAAAACCTGCAGGTTCGTATGCAGATAATAATCCAAAGGACGATTTATTGGATACTCCAATAAGTGGATTTTTAAGCTATTTTCCATCTGAAAAATCTACCGTGTATGTAATGTTACAATATTCACCAAGGTTTAGTTTTAATAAAATTGAAGGAAATCAAAAGGTGAGTGAATTTAAAGTTCAAGGAGATTATGCTCAAGCAGGGATTGGATTCAAATATCAAATTTCGAGGGAGATTGGATTAGAAGTTTTGTATACTAATTTTTTCACTTCAGCAAGTCAAGGGGCTGGAAACACTTTTAACTTTGGAATAAGATATATAAATTAAATTCAATAGTCACAAGATGAATATTTTAATAAATCATCTTGAAATTAGAATTTCCACCTAAGTGTCGAAAAAAATTCATCTTGTGACTATTCTTTTTTTCAATTAAAAAATCAAACCTCCACTCCTACTCTTTTATCTTTTTTTATCTCTTCTAAACATCTCATCATCATAAAACTCAAATAAGATTCATCTCGATTAAAAATACCTAAGCGATTATTTGTCATATGAATATAATCCACAAATATGGACCATAACAATTCTTTTTCAGGATATTGAGTTAGTTTGATTTGATAATCATATTTAGTAGTTCGACTGCTTAATTCTCCTTCATTATCTTTTAAACGTAATTCATTTAAGATCGACTTATTTTCATTCATCCATTTGTTTAATATCTCTTCATCAAATGAATTATCTTCTTCCATTGCATTCCAAAGTGTGGTATGAAATGGAATCAAAGATGATTTTTGGCTTTCAAAAGATTGCTCAAATGCTTGAATAGAAAGGGTGGATTGGTTTTCAAAATCCTCCTCAGTAATTTCCTCTTGAATATTCTTAAAAGTATAAGGCAGCCAATTTTTAGCATAAAAATTAAAAAATGAAATAGCCTCATCAATATTCAATCCTGCTGCATGAATAAAGGTCAAATGCATTTTTATGGCCGTCCCCAATGCATCATCATATGACCATGTTTTACCTTTTA
>CAJQQY010000453.1 GCA_905480595.1 uncultured Saprospiraceae bacterium
CAATTAATCGACGATGCATTGGTAAAAGACGAATATTTGAAATTGAAGAATGTCGAGGTCAAAGAGTATGAAGCGATGTTGACTTTTTGTGGAGGCGATGCGCGGAAGTTGTATAATATTTTGGAGTTGGTTTGCAATTTCTCGACCAAAGATGAGACTTTAGTCATCACCAATGAACTTGTAAAATCATTGTTACAACAGAACATTGCCATGTACGATAAAGGTGGCGAACAACACTATGATGTCATTTCTGCTTTTATAAAAAGTATTCGAGGAAGTGATCCGAATGGAGCAGTTTATTGGTTAGCTCGAATGGTTGAAGGTGGAGAAGATGTAAAATTTATTTGTCGACGAATGATGATTTCTGCTTCCGAAGATATTGGTTTGGCTAATCCAAATGCATTGTTAATGGCAACAACTTGTTTCCAAGCTGTGCAAGCAGTTG
Source organism: uncultured Saprospiraceae bacterium (assembly GCA_905480595.1). Classification (GTDB taxonomy): domain Bacteria; phylum Bacteroidota; class Bacteroidia; order Chitinophagales; family Saprospiraceae; genus CAJQQY01. The sequence goes on from CAJQQY010000453.1 coordinate 446, forward strand.
GGTTGCCAGAGGCAAGAATTATTTTATCACAAACAGCCATTTATTTAGCGACTTCTGCCAAAAGTAATTCCGCATATTTAGCCATTGGAAATGCACAAAGAAAAGTTCGAGAAACGGGTGGACTTCCTGTTCCATTACCATTAAGAAATGCACCTACCAAACTGATGAAGAGTATGGATTATGGAAAAAATTATAAATATGCTCATGACCATAAAAACAACTTTGTCGATCAAGAATTTTTGCCAGAAGAAATTTCCAAAACAAAATTTTACGAACCGAGTGAGAATGTTGCGGAGGAACGGATTAGACAAAAATTGAAATCGATGTGGGAAAAGAGGTATAAATACTAAGCTCTTTCCACCATCAATTTGACTCCAACAATCACTAAATCTTCTCTTTAATTATTACAAATGGATTCGTACATAAAACTAAATATATTACTAGTCTGCTTACTTCTCTCAATAGTTGGATTTGCTCAAGAAGAAACAAATATTATTGAAGGTGAAAGTACCAAGTTTAAATCATTCATGGCTAGTAATCTGCCCGAAGGAAAAAGACTGGTAACTAGATATGGGTACTATTTTTTAAAGGTTGAAAAAAATAAAAAAGAGGGAAGATATACCTTATACCATTATGGAAAAGATCTGGATTTAATTAATTCAAAAGAGATCATTATTACTTATAACCTCGAGCAAAGGAAAATCCTACACTTCACTTTAATGAAGGACAAAATTCTAGTTTTCGAATCACTAATCAAAACCAACAAAAAGAGCAAATCAATTAGAATGTCCACATTCGATCCTTTGTCGTTTGAAAAAATTGGAGAACCAAAAATTGTCTTTGAATCAAAGTATAAAGGGATCTGGAAATTTGCCAATAGGTTTCATTTTTCAAGATCTCCTAACTCTAAATATTTACTTATTTGTGAAAGTAATTATCAATCTACTAAAGACAGAGAAATAGGAATAGCAATTTTAAATGAGGACAATGACAATATTCAATTAGAAAAAATTTCAGTTCATAAAAAAAGATTTTTAATCATTCAAAATGCATTAATCTCTGATTCGGGAGAAGTCTTTATTCTCCAAAAGCGCTGTTGGCATGTAGACCCAATTAATAAAACATACTCCAATTTTGATTTTGATTATCGGGATATTTGGTATCATGGATTAAGAAAAATTGAATATTATTTTCATAGAATTTCACCTAAAAATAGATCAATCACCAAATTAGATCTTAATGAAAACATTAAAGAAGTACACATGAATTTTGATATAAATCAAAATCCTTTTTTTATGGGTTTTAATTTTTACAAAAATTATAAAGGGGTAGTTTTAATAAAAACTGATGGGGCTAATTTTGATGAAAAGAATTTTAGTTATAAATATTTCAACTATACAACTAATAAAGAATTCTCCTCTCTATTAAAATCCAAACTGAAACAGAATACTTTAAGGATTAAAAAAACACTACAAAAACCAAATGGTAACTTTGTAATTATTGGAGAAGAGGGACATGTATCAAACTATTCAAAATCTAACCTAAAAAATATTCGATACTACAATACTAACCTAATCATTACAGAGCTTCATGAAGATGACGGAGAAGAATGGAGTCACTTAATCACCAAAACTAACAGAACAAGTTATTCACGTCCCGCAGATTTTTTCCTTTTTGATTCTAAAGATGATTTTTATATTATTACTCAAGATAGGAGTTCAAAACAACCGTTAAACTTGACTCATATAACCGCAAAAGGAAATATTAATACTTCCTCAATATTTGATAAAAATTACTCATCAATTTATAAACTAAACATAAAAATCTCTGATGAAGAATTTTTGATTCTTTTAAATAGTAAAAAAAATGACCTAGAATTCGTAAAATTTAAAATTGAAGAATAATTTTTTGGCTACAAAAAAACTGAAACATGAAACTTCTCTACTCTATATTTTTTTTAATTTCTACAAATATTCTTCTTGCTCAAGACACTTTAAATAATAACTTCCCCAATTATTTTATTGCGACCATTGAGTTGAGATATGAATTGGTCAAAATAAAGAGAGGAGGAATATTCCCTAATCATTATAAAAGTTTTCCTTCGCTCGAACTGCATCAAACAATCAAGCCATTTTCACTTGATGAATTGCCTCCTTATTTTGACCTTGAATTATCTGAAGAAGATATTTTCGAATTCCAAAGCGGCTTTAAAATAGAAGGAATGGATTATTTTTGGTTAGCAAAAAATAATCATAAAAAACCCACTTCAAAAAATCAATATTCCAAAACTGCTTTAATTTATACTACGAATTTTGATGAAAAAGAATCTGTCAATTTCTATCAGCAATTGATTAAAAAAAATACGCTTAATGGAAATAACTATCTTGCTTTTTCCAATATAATTTATCAACGACAAAAATTTCTTCGATCTTTTTTGGAGTGGAATTTAAAATTTGGCAAAAGGAGTTTTCATATCAATATTGCCCATACTAATAATTTAGAATATCAAGATTTAGATCTTACTTCCATAGGATATGGAGATCAAAATTTTGTTTATTTTCCAGAAGCTTATCATGAAAAAAGGAATGGAGAATGGGGGTATTTATTCGAAACTCAACATTTATTTTTAAGTGAAATAAATGTTTTTACAAAAGTGCTGTTTAACCCTTTAAAAAAAACATATCTTAAATTTGATTATGATTTACGTTACTTTTTCTTTCAATCAAATAAAAGAGAACGGCAAAGATTTCATGCTTTGGGAATTGGAGTAAAACCAAAAGAAGGGACTCTTTTATTTTTAGAATACACCAATCAAACCGTCTTTTTTGATCGAATCCCATTGCAAAATAAATTCCCTTCAGATGCTTACTTTGCCCTAAATGCAAAACAAATATTAAAATTTCGTTTATTTAAAAAATAAATTTATACCAAGTAAAATTGTTTAGTGGAAAACTATTCTCCTTTTTTTTAGTTTAAAATAGAGTAAAAGCATTAGTTTTGAGGGCTTTTTCAAAAAAGCATTATTGAACTAATTTGAACGTACATTTTTACAAACCAAAAGCGAAAATTCGCAAAAGAAAAGATGCAGATTTTCCTGCACTTCAACACTTTATTTAACAATTTAATAATTATCGAAAAAAAGATCTAATGACTGTACAGACAGACGCATTTTTGGAAAATCTTCAAATGATTGAACAGAGTGCAAAAGATTTTGCAGAAAATCACATCCGCCCCCACGTCATGGAATGGGACGAAGCGCAGCACTTCCCTGTTGAGACGATGAAAGAACTAGGTAAACTTGGATTCCTTGGAATTCTTGTTCCTGAAGAATATAATGGATCAGGCCTAGGCTACCAAGAATACATTTCTATTCTAACTGAAATTGGAAAAGTTTGTGGCTCAGTTGGCTTATCCGTTGCGGCACACAACTCACTTTGCACAGGCCATATTATGGCTTTTGGAAATGAAGAACAAAAGAAAAAATATCTCCCAAAATTAGCTACTGGTGAATGGATTGGTGCTTGGGGATTAACTGAACCTAACACAGGAAGCGACGCAGGTCGAATGAAGTGTGTAGCAGTTAAAGAAGGTGACCATTATATTTTGAATGGAGCAAAAAATTTCATCACTCATGGAAAATCTGGTGATGTTGCAGTTGTGATTGCTCGAACTGGAGAACTGCTTGATAGTCATGGAATGACTGCTTTCGTAATTGAGAGAGGTACACCTGGTTTTGAAGCTGGGAAAAAAGAAAATAAGCTTGGGATGCGTGCGAGTGAAACTGCTGAAATGATTTTTAGCGATTGCAAAATTCACGAAAGCCAAATTCTAGGAAACGTTGGAGATGGTTTTATTCAATCTATGAAAATTTTGGATGGTGGCCGAATATCGATTGCTGCTTTGTCTTTAGGAATAGCCAAAGGTGCTTACGAAGCTTCTGTAAAATATGCGCAAGAGCGAGAGCAATTTGGAAAACCTATTGCATCTTTCCAAGCAATCAGTTTTAAATTGGCTGATATGTCTACTAAAATTCAAGCTGCAGAATTACTGACTCGTCGAGCTGCTGATTTTAAAAATGCAGGTAAAAAAATGACGAAAGAAGGTGCCATGGCAAAATTATATGCATCGGAAGTTGCAGTTGAATGTGCCAATGAAGGTGTTCAGATTTTTGGAGGTTATGGATTCACCAAGGACTTTCCAGTTGAGAAGTTTTACCGTGATGCAAAATTATTGACGATTGGGGAAGGAACTTCTGAGATTCAAAAATTAGTAATTTCTAGAGAAATATTGAAAGGGAATGTTTAGTTAATATTCCTTTTTTGAAAAATAAAACACGGTTAGCATTTAAAAAATGTTAGCCGTTTTTTATTGAACACCTTTCATATATTTTTCAACTTTATACTTTAAAACAAAACCTGGAGGCAAGTATAAAAATCAAGCTCTATCCAAATCCTGTTGCTGATTTTTTTTTAAAGATAGAGATGAATAAACGAACAGATAGAATTATCATTGAGAATATTTTAGGTCAAACTATTTTGAATCTTGACTCGCTTGATTTTTATGAAAATTTTATACTCAAAGTTGGAGTCATAGAATGTACACCATCTCTGTTTTTTACACAAAAGAAAAATTGACGTATAAATTTTTTAAATAAATTATATTTTACTCAAAATGGAGAGAAATAAATTCTCTCCATTTTTTGATTTATTTCTTGAAATAAATCTTCTCTTCAAACATTTTTTATAGCTTAGTCATTCAACCAATTTTGTAAAATATAATTCGCTATAATACATGTATCTGGTTTTTCCCAATTTTAATATTTACAGTTTGACTTTATTAATTTTTGTTTTGCAAGGATTAATATTTGCTTTGCTTTTACTCAAGAGATATTTTACCAAAAAACATTTATCTGATTTCTTCCTTTCTCTTTTACTAATTATTTCTGGCTATCATTCTACGACCTATATTATTGGATTTATGGATTGGTATGATACTTATCGAAATACCAAAATAAATTATTGGCTAGTTCATTTCATTTTCGCAGTCGGTCCTCTTATTTATTTTTATATCAAAAGTCTAACTCAACCTTATTTTAAATTTAGAAAAATAGATTACCTCCATTTCTTACCCGCCCTACTCTATTTCATTTATCGCACAGGAGTTTTTATTTATGATGCGTCCCTTCCTGGTTTTGATAATGTACAAAATGGATGGTTCATTAGTAATATTCATGAATCATTTATTTCTCCCATTCTAAATATTGCAACTGAATTAAGTATGCTTATTTATTTGTTTTTAGCGGGTCGACAATATTTTACTTACCGAAAAAGTATCGTTCAATATTTTTCAAACATCTATAAGGTTGAATTGAATTGGTTAAGAAATTTTCTTTTGATTTATACTGCACTTTATATTTTCGGGTTGTTTATTCGAATTACAGATTACTCTTTTTTCGAAAATTTTTGGAAGCAAAGATGGTGGGCTTTTTTAGTAGGTTCTTTGACAATGATATATGTGGGGATGATGAGTTATTTCTCCGATTTATCAAAATTATATAATTTAGAAGCTCCGACTAATCCAGATTCATCAGAAAATTCAAATCCTATTTCAACAAAAGAAGACGTTTTAAATGATTTAAAAAAGCAGATTTCGAATTACATGGATTCGGAAAAACCATTTCTCAATCCTGAAATCACCTTACCTGAGTTAGCCAAAGATTTAAAAATAAGTTCCAATCAATTATCACAAATTATCAATGCAAATTTTGGAAAAAACTTCAACGAATTCATCAATGAATATCGAGTAGAAATGTTTAAATCTAAGCTTAAAGATGAATCTGTTCAGCACCTCTCCTTACTCGGTATTGCTTTAGAATGTGGCTTTAATAGTAAAGCGACTTTTAACCGAGTTTTCAAGAAAATCACCCAAGTCTCCCCTTCTGAATATCAAAAAAGCATTAGCTAAAAATTAATGTTCTAGCCTTTTCATTTCTTTTTTATTTAAAAAATCCACCAAAAACATTTTCACCAACACTTTTGGCGTCTCAAATCATCATTCTGAGCCGTCTCAAATTATTTTAGGTCGATTTTATAAAGGTTTTAGCAGATTTTTGAGTCATCATTAATTCACAAATAAAATTTAAAAGAAATGAAAAAGACATTTAAAATCACCACATTTTACTTTTTTCTCCTAGCCAATTTATTATTTATTTCCTCCATTTATGCTCAAACTAATTCGATTCAAAATTCAGATTTTGAAGGAATTAACCAAAACTGGATTGGTCAATTACAATACCTAAATTATGGCGATGACAAAAGTATTGTCACCATTCCATGCTCCTTGAAAACTGATTTTATCAATGGGAAAATCAAGTCGTTCATTGAATTTGACGAGCTAGATAAAAAAGGGAAAAAGATGACTAGCAAAACTAAGTTTCAATTATCGAAGAATGGAAAACATTTTATGGTCGATCGAGAAAAATGGGAAGTAACTTCGATAGAAAATACTGCTCAAAAAATAAAAATAATTGCTCAAAAAAAAGGAAAAGATAATAATCGGTCAGCTGATTTGAAAATCACTTGGACACTAGAAAAAGGCAAATCCATTTCATGGAAAAAGGATGTTCGCTACGATGGAACGGATATTTTTTTTAATCGAAATAATTTCAGCTTCTCAAAAATTTAAAATTCACATTCTACAAATCTTTTAATTCAATTATTGAAAATAAATTATAATAATTATGAAAAATTTAATCATAAAAATATTCTTATCCTGCATCGTACTTTTTCAATTTCAATTTGCCTTCGCTCAAATAAAAGGAAATGGAAAGGTGATTACTCAAGAAATAAAAGTCGTTCCTTTCCAAAATATTCATATTAATTTCCCTGTAATTTTAGAGGTAGATGCTAATGCGGATTACTCCTTAACTATGACCACCGACGAAAATATTCTATCTAAAATAGCCTTAGAAAATAAAAACAACAAACTCTCTATCCTACAGGATAAGTGGATCCAACCAACCAAAATGGTTCGAGTAAAAATCGGAATCAATGGCTTAGCATCACTTGAAATTGGTGGCTATGGAGAGGCTAAAGTTTATAACTTAAATGAAGAAAAGTTGAATATTATTAATTCAGTTGGAAGGGTTGTCTTGGATGGAATGGTAGATCATCTGGATTTTACCATAGAAACTGGAAAACTAGATGCCTCAAAATTAATGGCAAAAAAAGTCAAAGCAGAAATCTGGAGTCATGGTGAAGCCATTATCAATGCATCAGATTTACTCGAAGGAAAGATCTTAGAAAATGGTAAAATTGTATATGCGGAAAAACCTAAAAAATTAAATATTGATTTGGGAGAGGAAGGAGAAATGATTTCGATAGCTGAAAATAAAGCACAAAAAAAGAATACTCCACCTGTAAAATATATCAAGGTAAATTTGAGAAATAATAAATTTTTAAGAATTCATACTTTTGTAAAAGGGCCTAAAAACAAAAATTTCAGTTATGGAATGCCTTTTAATCCTAAGCAAACACGGGAGGAAAATTACCCTATTGGTACTAAAATTTTTAAAGTGAATAAGTTGGGTTCTCGAAAATTATTGGTGACAATTGGGGCCGATGATGAAGGGAAAACAATAGATTTATTTACTTCAAATTAACTCAACATGAAAAGGATCAGAAGCTAGATTTCTGATCCTTTTCTGTTTTCATAGAATTAAACAATCTATTTCTCAATTAAATTAATTAATCGCTTTTGCAATTCTTGATTAGGATATTTTCCAAAACCAGCTTGAACATTATCTTTCATATGTTTTGCGATTGAGGTCCCTGGAATTACACAATTTACAGCAGAGTGAGCTAATATGAATTTAAGAAAAACTTGTCCCCAACTCTCCGCTTCAAATTCTTTCGCCCAAGTTGGAATTGCCTTGCCTTTTACTTTTTTAAATAACGAACCTCCTTCGTAAGGACGGTTAATTATCACAGCAATTCCTTTATCTTTTGCTAATGGCAATATTCTTTCGGCAGCATCTCGAACAGCGAGATTATAATTGATTTGGATAAAATCAATTTTCTCTGTTTTCATAATTTTCTCCATTTCAGCATAACCACCTTTATGATAATGAGTAATTCCGATGTTACGAATTTTTCCTTCCTCTTTCCATTTTTTCAAAGTTTTAATATGCGTTTTCCAATCTACCAAATTATGGATTTGCATTAAATCCATCGGCATCGCTCCCATCAAGTTCATAGAAGTATGCATCTGATCGATGCCTTCTTCTTTTCCAGTTGTCCAAACTTTTGTTGCTTCAAAAATTTTATTCTTAATTTCTAATTCAGCAGTTAATTCTCCAACTACTTTTTCTGATCGGCCATACATTGGTGATGAATCAATTACAGATCCTCCACTCTCAATTAATATTTTTAGGACTTCTTTTAATGGATTTCTTTCTGCTTGAGAACTACTTACATCAAAACTTTGCCATGTTCCTACTCCAACAACTGGTAATAATTTTCCACTCGAAGGTATTTTACGTGTATTCATTGTTATATTTTTTTGACCACCTAATAGCCTCGGAACCAAAAGTGAGGACGCTCCAAAGGATATCCATTTTGTGGCCTCTCTTCTTGAAATCTTACTCCATTTATTTTCCATAATTGAATTTTTAGGATTTTAAATATACTCAAAGTTATCACAAAACATTAATACTTTAATTACATAAAATAGAAAAAACAACTCTTCAAAGCATTGATAATCAAATAGTTACATGATTTAATTTTAAACTAAAAATTTAAAACTGGAAAGCATCCATTTTTATAAAGTAGTTAAAAACTTTTCAATCAATTTAACTATTTGAATTTCAAAACCCAAAATTAACGACGTGTACCAAATAGCAATTCATTTTATTTATAAAAAATAAGTGCTGTTAATCCATTTAGACTAACAGCACTTTTATCTTTTTTTAAATTGTTTTTTGGGAAAAACTTAAAAAGCATTCTCCACAAATACCTCATCCAAAGAGTTGTCTTTTTCATCTAGTTCATGCATGGTAATGGTTGCTGTCACAGCTGCTAAAAGTGGAGCTAAGAAAGCACCTAGCACCGGAAGTAACATCAATACATAAACCACAATCCCAATTGCGATAGACACCCCTGTGTATTGCCGAGTATATTTAAAGCTTTGTTTGATAGTCATGTGGTAGATTTCATTGTAATTATCAATAATTACAAAACCTAGAAAGAAACATTGAATAACAAAGTTCACTCCTGGCTTAATAATTCCTATTCCTAAAATAGAAATTCCAACTCCAGCCAAAACCGTTGAAACTGTTTCCATTACATAAGCAAACAAAACAACCTTAAACATTCGAACTTGTGCTTGAATAAATGAATTCAAACTTGCTTCCGCTTTTTCTCCTGTCAAAATTTCTAACGTCTTTCTAGCAAAATGAAAAATCACCACTTCCATCAAAATCAATATCGCATACTTAAATCCACTCATCATAAAAAGGTCATAGCCTTCATCTATCGTATTTCCAATTAAGTTACCGACAGAGTTAAATGATATCCCTTGTTGGGAAGTCTGATTAAAAAAATCATTAAAAACTCCAGCAAACTTTAAACTGGCTACCGCGCCAACTAACAATAAAAATTTTGTCACCCAACTATAACCAAGAAACCCCTTCCACAACTTATTCGTTTTGATGAAAGGGAAAACTTCACGATAGTTTTTGATCGTGACTATAAAATCTCTTTTGAAAAATTGAAGGGAAGTAAGTATATCCATTGCAATGATTCTTGTTATAAAAAAACTTGTAAGTTGATTATTATTTTTTTTATAACAATCAACTTACATTTTAGATTCTATTCAAATAAATTCTTGTAATTATTATCAGATTCACCATCTTGCCGAGCTTCCGGCTGGGCAATCTCACTATTCAAATCCAAAGTCTGTGTCGAAGAGCCATCCCCCATTAATAAAATATTACTTCTCTTTTCATACTCTTCCAACATCTTAATTCCTTCCTCCTCGAAAACTCCATTTTGCAAATCGATTGAATCCATAAACCCAGAAGACATTTCCATAAACCTTTCCATTTCACCTACTTTATTAGCTACGTCATCAGCTACTCTTTCCATCGCCATATCGAACATTGCCCGCTTATCTGGATCCCCAGAAATCACACTCATCGCAGATTTCATCGCAGAGTGAGAACCTCTAATCGCTTTACGTTCTTGTTTCTTCAACTCCACGTTATCCACGGTATCCTCAATAAGTATCTCTGAATTTTGATACATTTTAGAAAGTATTCGATACAAAATTTGCATTCGATTATGCAATTTATCATATTTCGCATTCACCTCTTTTAGCCTCGCAGCTTTTCGACTAGACAAAATCATTTGCTTCTCCATTCCTTTTTCTCTCGCCTTGCTTGCCAATTTCATATTAGTCATAATCTCAGTTGAATTTTTATCCATAATGGTTTTCAACTTTCGCATCTGACCTTTGAGTGCACCAATCTGCTCACTCATTTTACGAAGGTTACTTTTCAAATCATCGACATAACTTTCCAAAATTCCAATTGGATCGATGTTCACGAAAACACCAGTTACTTTTCGCATTACACTTTTATACATGTACCAAATGAGGTTACGCATTTTAGGATCAAGTATCATATAAAGTACTGCTCCTAAAACTGCCAATGTTGCCACTAAACCAATTGTTCCTGTAACAAATCCAAGAATAGCTTCTAGATTAGTTGCAATTCCATAGCCAGCCAGTCCTAAAAAAGCTATTAAGAAAACCGCACCAGTCATTCCCTCAGGTCTTGACCAAAATGATTTTTTAGTAAATTCATTATTATCGAAGGGAGCTAAATCTGCCATATTTTTTATTTTTTTAAAATGAATTATTCGGTTTAAAAATAATTAATTTGAATATTATTCTATTACAATTTATAAATTCTCATGAATGCCCTCAATATCTTTTTCAATTTGATTCATTACACTTTGATGAGCGAATTCAAACTTTTCTTTTGCCTTTGTAATTTTTTCCGTCGCAGCACTAATCTTTTCATCTGCTGTATCAATTGTTTTTTGATGCTTACCAATAAGAGCTTCTAACTCTTTAATTTGAGTTTTATATTTTTCAATTTGAACTTTAAGTTTTTCTACTTCATTCTTTTTACCTGCCACATTTTTGGTAATTTGATTTTGCATTGCATCACCAAATTTCTTTTTCTCTCCATCCAAAATCTTTTTATAATGTGCTGCCGTCTCCAATAATTTATCTTTGGTCAATCCAACAGTTGCAGCAGTAGCATAAGCAGATTTCATTGCAGTTGATTCATCCAAATTCATCTTAGCCAAAGCTACCATCGATTGTTTAAATTCGATATAATCAAATCCTGGTAAATTATTTTTCTCCAAAGCGTCAGTCAAGATCGTGATGCTTTTTTCATCCAACATATGATTTTCTCCAAATAATGATTTAAGGTCTTTTGACATTGTAATAATTTAATTTTTATTGAAATTTAAATGTAATTGTTCCACATTCTTCCGGATCCAAACCTTTAGAAAACTTTGTTTTCTGAGCCGCTTCTATTGCCATATTTCTAAGCGTTTTATTAAACGTAGTTGAACCTCTTTGTGTAAATTTAGCAGTTTTTACATTTCCTTCTAAATCTATACACATCTTTATAACTACTGTTCCTTTTTTCGGATTTTGCCCTCTGACCACAGGCGGCTGGGCCAATGTTCTTCCTTTAAAACTACTTTCCGTAATTACATTGTTATTAATTGGTGTACCTTCTGATTTCATAACTCCTGATCGCTCTGTCATTTGTTCCTTTTTGCCTACTTTTAGAGGAACGATTGTGGAATATTCTTCTACCATTTGTTCTTTTGGAGGAGTTGAATTTCCTTTTAGATTTTTTTCGGTTTCACCGATATAATTTGTTGCAACACTTCCGTCCAATTGGAACATAGCAAATTCTAAAATCGCTCTGTCGTATTTTTCTTTCTCATTCAAATTGAGATTTTCTCTAGCATCACTTTCTGCTAACCCTTTTAATTCTCTAGATGAACCATTAGTCGGTACACCTAAATAAATTGGTGCATTAGAGTTCGCATTCAAAATGACTAATACTCCCTTCACCTCAGCATTATCTTTCAACAGAGATCGAAACTCTATCCCATTCGAAGCAGTAAACAAAGGTTTTATTGCATATCCTGCTTTACCACCATCTAGCCCCATTTCTTTTTGGTAAGCATATCCTTTAGTCAAGTATTTATATTCATCCAAGCTTGTTTCACTTTGAGCGAGCAACATGATTGGAAAAAACAATAAAACGAAATTGAATATATTTTTCATACCTAAGTTTTTTGCATTCAATTTCAAAGGGAATAAATTCAAATGCGATTATAAAAAAATAAAAAATTGAAATCTCTTTCAGTATTGTTCGACTAGTATCCGAAAATAGTCTGCGAATGAAGTTTAAGTTAATAAAAAAGTTTAACAGTTGGCAATTTCTAATATCCATTATACGATATGCAAACTGTATCTTAAAAACTGATTACTGCTCAACCATTCAACCAATTAACCGCACTTCCCTCTTCTGTTTTCCTAACTTCCAATATTTCTGGAAAATGTTCTTTGATCGAATTAATATGAGAGACAATATAAATCTGTCGATATTGCTCCTTCAGATGATCCAAAGCCTTCAATATTTCGAACCTACGATCTTCATCTTGACTCCCAAAAATTTCATCAAATCCTAAGAAACTTAAACCTTCTTCTGATCCTGATAATTCTGCAATCGCTCGACTGATTCCTATCCTTAAACACAAATTCGCCAGATCAACTTCTCCGCCTGAAAATCTCGAAATTGGAAAATATTCTCCATCCTCCAAAATCTGAAATTCAAAATTCTCATCCACCGTAATCCCTTCGTATCGACCAAGAGTGATTTTTTGAAAAAGCTGACTTGATGTGTGTGAAATCGAAGGGCGAACTCTTTCCAAAATTTGAGTTTTAAAAGTCTGGAAAACACCATTCAACTCATCTAACTGAAAAAATGATGCCTGACTTTCGACAATCTGATTTTCTATTTTATGATGAGCATCGAGTTCTTTTTGAGTAGCTTGCAATTTTGCTTTCACTTCTTGCCAATACTGCAATTGTTTTTGCCAAATATGCTGTGCTTCATCTTTTTCAATTTCAAGAGCATCCATTTTTTGTTGTAATTCATTGAATTTTTCTGGAGAAAATTTCAATGCTTTGATGGCTTTTTTTTGTTCTTTGATGGATTTTTCTCCTTTAGAAATTCTCTCTTTTAAAATTTTGGACTCTTGCTCAATTTTGGACTTTTTAGCTACTTCGTTTTCGTTAGACTTGAATTGGATAAATGTGTTTTGAAAATCAGCAATTGCTTTTTTCAATTCTAAATGCTGTTTCGAATCGTAATCTATTTTTCCAAAACTATCAATTTCATTTTTCACTCGGTGCAAATCGTTTTGATTTTCAACGATTTCTTTTTCATGACTAGAAACTTGAGTGAAAACATTTCTCAACTTATTCAATTCACTTTCCAATTGTCGAGCTTCTTTTTTCTTATTTAAAATTTGCTCTTCCAATTTTTCTAACGCTAAATTAATCTTCGTCAATTCTTCTTTTTCGTAGGCCTCAATTTCCTTTTGCAATTTCCCAATCGTTTCATCATAACTGTTGACCAGCGGCTGCAAGCAAGTTGGGCAAGAAGCATCTTTCCCTAAATTTTGAATATTTACAACAATGCTTTTACGGTCTTCTATCCGACCTTGAATTGTTCCTTTTTGAGTCCTACATTTCGAAATTTCTTTTTCGTAAATGTCTTGTTGAGAAATACAATTTTGCACTAATCCTTTTTTCTCAACACCTGCTTTTTTAAGGTCAAAATCTTTTGGGAAATCCTTTTTTAAATCAGCTAATTTTGTCTGCAATGATTTTTGTTGGGACAACAACATTTTTTGTTGTTCTAAAAATGATTTCTGATTATCAAATTTCAACCTTTCTTTTTCAAAAATAGCTTCCTGTTTTTTCTGCTCTAAAAAAACATTAACTTGTGGTTGAATTAATTTTAACTCTTTTTCTAAAAGGTTTAATCTTTCAGCTTCTTGATGGTTTTTTGCCAAGTTTTCTTTTAATCCTTCTATTCCTTTTTCCCAGCGTCCTAATTCTAAATTAAGCTGATTAAATTGGCGACTTAATCCACTTTGCTCATCGAATACTTTTTTAGCGTCTTGGTATTTTTTATTCTTTTTTTCAAAAACTTTTTTAAGCTTCTCTTCTTCTTTTTCTAATTTTTTCGACTCCTTACTAAATGTAACTAACTGATTTTCAATATCTTGCAATTCCTCTTCAGTCAATAACAATTTCCTTTGACCTTGAACTTCCTTACCTATAGTATTCCGATCTTCTCTAATTATTTTTTGAATATCATCCAACTTATCCAAACCAACCATCTTCCGAACCATTCGTTTTCGCTCCTCTCCTTTTGTATTGGAAATGATTCCCAATTCTTTTTGACCTGAAAAAACGGAGCGAGTAAATGCGTCTTTATCCATGCCTAACAAACGAGTAACCTCTCTTGTCACAGGGGTGGAATCAGTAGCAATCATCTCATCCTTTTGATTGTACAATCCTGCTTTGGGGGCTAATGCTTTCCCTCGAAATTCTCGAATCACTCGCCAGTCTTTTCCTTGCACTTCAAAAGTCAACTCTAAGGAAACGGATTCTTTTTGTTCGACCCAACTAGATTTGTAGTGATTTTTATCCAAAGAAATCTTACCAAAAAGGCAAAGCAAAATTGCTTCAAAAACACTCGATTTCCCTGAGCCATTTTTCCCAACAACACCTACGAGTCCTTCTCGAAAATCGAGTTCGAGTTTTCCGTATTGTTTGAAGTTTTTAAGTTGTAATTTTTTTAAAATCATTATATTTTATTCGGGTAGAGACAAGTCATACTTTCTCTCTACAATCTATCTATTTTTATATTCTCCAGAATCGAATATTTCGAAATAATAATGTGCTTTTTTGGATAGCTCTTCTGCTTTTTCGCTATCGTCTATTTTATCTGAGATAAAACTTTTCATGAGGCTAACTAGGCTTTCTGATTTGTTTTGAAAACCAGCTTTTTCCGTTTCAGTAACAATAAACTTACGGTGAATTGAAATATGAACAGGAGCAGTAATCATGGCATAAATTTTACGAGTTGATAATTCCACCGATTGAATTGGTTCGATATCTTCGAGATGAATACTTAGCAGGGCACCTTTTAAATCTTCTCGGTCTGCTAACTTTTGCAATTGCTCTTCGATTTCGGAAATGGATTTTTCATTGCATTTTTTTATTTCTTCAACGACCCAATTTCGAGTAGGAATTGGAATAAACTCTGGCACAATCTTCTTTCCTTTTTCTAAATCAAAAACACAAAATCCCTTTTCACTTTTTGCCTCCGCCTCACTCATTCTCTCTGTTGAACCAGAATACCAAGCGGTATCTAACTTCCCAACTTTTTGGAAATTATGCCAATGTCCTAAAGCCACATAATCGAATTTATTCAATAATTCCAAGCGTTCTGGTGGGTACAGTTTTTCTCCATACTCATCCATCATAAATGTTTTACCAATCGAAGTATGTAAAAGGATAATATTAAATTTATCCTCCACAGGTTGAATTTTGTCCATTTCTTGTAGTTCCATCATGTCATCATTGATGTGAGGAACTCCATGAACAACTATATCTCCAAACTCAAAAGTCTCATACTTTTGACTAAAGATTGGATAAACATTTGGAATAGTTCGAAATGCTTTTAAGATGGGGCTAGTAAAAATGGTCTTGGGTGTTTCGTGATTTCCAGCAATGACAACGATTGGAATATTAGCCTCTGAAAGTCGAGACAATTGCTCTAAACCAAAAATCATTGGCCGATTAGCAGGTGAAGGTCGATGGAAAAAATCTCCAGAGTGAAGTATCAAATCAGGTTGGATTTCCAAAGCAACATCTATAACCTTTTGGAAAGAATCATAAACATCTTGTTCTCGAAGATTAATGCCGGATGGACTGAGTTTATCTAACTCATGATAGCCTAAATGGGTGTCGGAAAAGTGAAGTATTTTCATATCCGACAAATATATAATTTTGAATTTTGAATGATGAATTTTGAATGCGCATTTTATACACATTCGAAACTCATCATTCAAAATTTAAAACCTTTATTCGTAGGAGTGAATATCAGAAGAACCTGATGATTTTAATTTTGTCTTCTTTGGGTCTCCTTTAAAATTAACATCGCTTGCTCCACTTGCCGATACTTCAATACTTTCAGAAGCATATACATTTGAATCAGAACCACCTGAAGCAGAAACTTTTGCTTCTCTTGTTTTGAAATTAAATCCATTAAAATCACTTCCGCCTGAAGCGTGTAATTCCAATGTTTCTGCTGATCCATCTAAATCTACATCAGAACCTCCGCTGGTGTGGCATTCTAAATGTTTTACTTCTAATTCCAATTCGATATCAGAACCTCCACTTGAATGAATTGATAATTCATCAAATTTCAATTGTCCTTTTGATTCAATATCCGAACCACCGCTTGCGCTAATTTTCTTTAAATTATTAACCGTGATAGATACGGTTGCCTTTTTTACACGACGCACATTTTTATCAAAATAGATATTCAATTGTCCACCTTTTACCTCTGTAACTAGATTGTCTATTGCATTTTCAGATGCTTCTACTGTAAGGTTTTTAGAAGTACCTTGGGTAATCATCAAGTCGATACCTCCACTCACAGATACTTTTGTGAATGAACTAACTGAGCGATCTTCTTTCTTTGTATTTCCGTCTTTATCCCACTTTTGTGCTTGAAGAGAGGTCGTTAATAAAACGATGGTAAGAGTTGCTAGAATGTGCTTAAAGATTTTCATTTTTTGACTTTTAAATTGAGCAAATAAAATAATTCTTCTTAATGACACAGGGTATTTCTAGATAGTTGGAATTCATTGGATTTTTTTTTACACAGATTACAAAACCTCATTCGCAAATTCTAAAGCTCTAATTTCAGACCAAGCAAATTCTTCATTCGGAAGCATAAAACCACAATGTCCTCCATTCTCAGGGTTTTCAATAAAAATATTAGCATGGTTTTTTGCCATTGAAATTGGTGAACATCCTGGAGTCAAAATTGGATCATTAAGTGCATTGACTAACAAGGTTGGAACTTCAATGTTTTCCATAAAATTCATGGCAGATGAGTTAAGATAAAAATCATCCGCATCTTTATAATTATTTAGTGGAGCTGAAAAATACTCATCAAAATCTCTCCATTCTTTGATCTCTTCCAGTTTTTTTAAATCAACAAGTCCTGGAAATTCTTGCTCTTTGATAAGAATTTTTTTCTTTAGTTTTCTGAAAAATCGCTTTCGATAAACTGCATTAGATTTAAGGTTGAGAATCTCTGCTCCTTCTTTTAAATCGCAAGGAGTCGAAAAGGCTACAGCTGCTTTTATTTGAGAAGGAATGTTTTTTCCATTTTTTCCTAAATAATTTAAACTCATCGCTCCGCCCATACTGAATCCAATCATCACTACATTTTCATATTCTTTTTTTGCCAAAGCATGATCGATGACTGTACCTATATCTTCAATATCTCCATGATGATAAAGTCGTGAAGTTCGATTCATTTCGCCGCTACACGAACGACAATTCCAAGCAAGCACATCCCAATTGTTTTTGGAAAAAAGCTTCGCTGCGCCTTGAATATATTGACGATCTGAACTTCCTTCCAATCCATGTGACAGCAAAACAAGGTTTTTGCTATCATTAAAGATCCAATCTAAATCTAGAAAATCTTGATCTACAAGTTCAAGACGTTCGCGTTGATAATTAACGTCTTTTACTTTTCGGAAAACTCCTGGAATGATGGTTTGAAGGTGTCCGTTGAATTGGTAGAATGGAGGTTTTGTATAGGAGGAGGTTTTAATGATAGGCATTTTCTAACCTGTGTTTTTTATAGTATGTTTTTTGAAAAAAAAAATTCCGCGGCACTACTTTGAGTTGTGCCACGGAATATGTTATTATTTAGATGCTTGTGCTCTTCGAACAAATCTCTCTGCTGTCGAAGGTTCAACATATTGTAGTTCTACAATTTCGCCGTCTGGCATTTTTAAGATTCTATCTTTCTTTTTGGCATTAATTACGATGTCGTTAAACTTAGTATTATTGGAAACCACATTTAAAATTCCACCTTTATAACCAAAGAAATAATAAGTATCACTTGGCGATTTCAAATAAATATATAATCGATCATCTCCATTCGATGGCATTTTGAATTCGATAAATGCTTTGATCGTTACATTCACTTCTTCCCCAGCAATACTGATTAATCCTATTTGATCTTTTTTAGTAACAAATGATTGATAATCTGGGTCCCATTTCATGGGCATTTTTCCAAATAAGAAGGAGTAAGGATTATGTTTTTTAGGAATTCCTAATTTGTATTCCGTTCTCATTCTAGCAACTGTCTTATCCAACAAGGTTGTATCTGCAATGTATTCTGACAAGGCTTTTTCATAAAATGCAGCATCAGTATAATCTACTCCTCTTGCATCAAAACTACTACTCTTAATATCTTGGATGATGAAATCCAACATATTTCCAGGAATAAAACTTTTGATTCCTGCCATCATATCTGCTTCGACTTGATATCCAAATGGTCCTCGAATGGTCGAATCTTGGGCAGATGGAAACATAGAACGAGCTTCTCCCGCTGCATCAATTTTGATGTATTTTAGTTGATCTCCAATGTTTAATTTTCCTTCAGCTTTAAAACTTCCATCTCTATTACTGAAAGTAACTTTACTTCCTTTTTTCGCATTCTTTAGAATTTTAAGAGTATCTCCAAAAATGAATTCATCTCTAACTTCATCCAATTTGAATAAACCTTTTGCTTCAATGATCGTTCGATCTTTTCTCAAATATTTAGGCATCATCACTCGTGGGTAGAGGTAAGCTGATTCTTTACTTAAATATAAACCTGTGTATAATTTATATCCTTCATAATTTTTAGGTTCATCAAACCCTATGACCAAATCATTTTTATCCCCTTCACTATTAATGGAAAACCATTCTCGATCTCGCATTTTATCAGAATCTAATCTTGCAAAACCATTGAAGTCCAACGGTTTTTTATCTCCTGTCAAAGTGATTTCTCCACGAAATTCTGTTTTTAAATCAATGTAAAAATTATCTGATTCGAGAACTTCACCTTTAGCAGTTGTTCTTGTTTTTTTCTCGCTTCGTTTTCCTTTTCCATATCGTTTCCCAACAATATTATCAAATTGAATTTCTTGTTCCCGTCCTTTTATATTGTACTCATAAAAACCTTTGGCTTTATATGATTTCTTTCCTTCGATGTCAACTGTTGCTCGATTGATGACGTGATTTTTAGTAGTGGTATCACAAACAATTTTACAATTTTCAAGCGTAGACATTTCTCCACCTTTAAAAATTTCTAGTTTTCCATCATCAGTATAAATAATTGCATCACACGTTTTAATTTCGGGTACTCCATCAATTTTCAACTCATTTGATTTCAAATCATAAAAGGCGTTTTCTCCATCAAAATGCAATGAATCTCGATTCTTACCAGTAGCTACAAATGATCCCAATTCTCCAGGAGTAGTCTTAAAAGTTACTGCATCATTAGCCATATCCCAATCAAAAGTAGTCAAAGAAGTTTTGTATTGATTATAGGGGAGATCGGTAAAATTACCTTTTTTATTGGCTTCAACATGCCCAGTTTGTTTATCAAAATCAAGTTGACTATTTACATTACTTGTTGATAAGGCAAGTTCGCTTGCTCCTACTGCATTAATGGTCAAAGTTGAAGTATCAGAATCAGCTGAGTATGCTCCAAACTTAATCAACTCTGAAGAAAGCCCCCCTTTTGTCCATTTCATTTGTCCATTTCCTCTCAGACCATCAGGTGTCAAAATCAAACTTCCTAAAATGTTGTGGTCATTATCTTTAAACAACTCGAAGGGTTTATCCTTTTTAGTAGTAATATACATACTATCAGAATATGGTCTCCAATCAATTGCAACTTCTTCTCCATGCGCTTGTGGTACTTCAACTGCTCCTTTTCGATCTTCTTCCAAATCAAACAATCTTGCCGTCGCAGTCATTTGTTTTGGCTTAAAAAGAATATCCTCTGAATCTGTTGAAGAGGTCAAATAGGTAATCGTTCCTTTTCCTAACATCCCTTTATTACTCATGTGAATTTCACCTTTGTAATTTCCTATCCCTTGGTAAGTTGGCAAACCTTCTGAAGGTGTCTGTGTAGTAAATCCTAAAGATTGATCTTCTTCTTGGAGTAATAAAGTCTCTTTAATATCTGGGAAAATTTCAGCTGAAACTAAATTTCCTTTAAAATGAATATCATTCTTAGTAAAATTATCGAGGCTATTAAAGCTAAATTTATCTAGTTTAAAATAGAAAGAATCTCTTTTGTAAACTCCATCATGAATTATCCGATTATCATAATATACATAAGAATAATCCTTAGTATTAAAGGATGGGAAAAGATCAATGTCATTGGCTCCTGATTTATTATCTGGTGCATCAATAAGTAATACTCCATTGGTATGCTCAATTCTTGAAGCAATAGAAATGGAAATAGGTCGTCCATTTTCATCTTTGGCTTCGGTAGGAACGAACAAATCAAAATACCGAACCGAATCTAATTCTATCGCATATTTTTCATAATCAAAATGAAAATCCTTTCCTTCCAATGTACTAAACCCTGCAAAGACTTTTCCATTGAAATCCATATCTCGATTCTTTTTCATCGTTATGGATTTATTCCCTGGCTTAATGGCTACTTTCTGTAATTTACTGATTTCCAAGTCAACTACATTGTTGGCAGTCAATGATCTATCTTTCATAGAGAAAACAGCATTGGCCTCTTTGTCAGAAACAGATACTAATTTGATCGCATCGTAATCTGTTTTTTTAGCCATCGCATCCGCATAATGAAAAATCTTATCCTTGACATAAATTATCTCTTTTTCTCTATCATAATCTACAAAACCACTTGCGACAAATTCGTAAAGTAAACTTTCAATATTTGGAGTATCGAATCTTGGGTTTAATTTTAAAGCGTAATCTCTAGCCTCTATTTCTCTTAATCCTAATTCATCGGATAATACTTTTAAGGAAACAATTGGGTTTACATCTGAGATATTTTGAATTCGCATCAAGTACTTTTCATCATAATATTTCAAACTTTCAAAAGTAACCTCGTCTTTTCCATTTCCAATTCCGAATTGTTTTTTTCCAATCAACAAACTATCATTGACCAAATTCCAGTCAACTTTATCTGCATTAATATTTACTTGGTGATAGGAATCAAAAAATGGATTTCTATCACTTCCTCTTTTTCCTCTTGAGAGGTTCAAATCTTTGGTAGTAATATCATATTTCAAATTTACGGAAGGATGGTAAATGGAATCTTGATCAAAGAATAAAGTTACTCTCACTTGCTCTCCAGCGATTCTTTCACTTTTACGAATTTTAAATAATTGAGTAGTTGCTCTGAAAGAAAGTTTACCTCCGTTCCTCACTTCAATTTTGGCAGGATTTTCTTTATCACCAGACCCGTACACCGTATTTCCTTCCAATCTAAAACCTCCTGTATATTCAATTCCTTCTCCAATCCCATTGATTTTCAAAATCTTATCATAAGATGAAAAACGAGGATAGGAACCTTCTCTCGATTTATTTCTTACGACAACCTTATCTTCAAAGTCTCCTTCTATTTCCTCTCCGGGAAACAGCGAAGGGTAAATTAACTTTACATTTTTGGCACTATACAAACTCTTTTTCCCTTCAATTTCATACTTATTCAAAATACAATACACATCCTTTTGATCCAATTTTTCCCAAGTCACTTTTCCACCTGAGCCTTTCCATTTTTCTTGTGTTGGAAAATATTGTCCAGTTGTTTCTAGGATCACCACCGAATCTTTTCCACGAGTCCCAATCAAATTCAATTTCTCAAATTCTACAAAAGGAACTCCTTCTTCAATATCCATTAAATAATTTTCAGATTCATAATACCACTTCATCCCTTGCTTTGACCATCGCAAAGCTTTTTTAGCATAAAAAGACTCAGAAAATTTTAGGTAATCTTTGTAAGGTTTGAGTTTTCTATTTTCAATAGCTTTTAACATCGTATGGGTAATAGCATTCCATTCATTTAATTTTGCCCCATCCGTTTCATTTTGCTTGATAGCCAAAACTACTGAAAGGTAATTTTTAAAATATGGATTTGCTGACATCTTTTTAGCTAACATCTCATTACACACATCTCTGAAAAAACTAAATTCTTCATCTGTTATCGAAGCATTGAAATAATCTTCGAAGTCCTCAAAGAATTCTTTCATTTGCTTGCTCTTACTTTTGGTAAAAAATTCTTCAAATTCTTTGAGAAAGGCAGGTCGTTCTTCAGGAAAAACATTTTCTTTTTGCGACCATACTGAGGAGGCAAAAAATAAAATTACGGCAAGAGGGAATAGTATCTTTTTTATCATAAGTCTGTTTTTAACGGTCAATGGTTAACGGTGAACGGTTAATACCGCTTGGTGCTAACCGTCCAACATTAATCGTTAACAGTTAACCGTTAATAGTTAACCGTTAGTTTTATGCATATCCAATTATTACGATATTCTGTTTTTTCTATTTTAAAATTACTGGCTTCGGCCGCATTTTTAACAAGTTCCTCATCTTCTTTCAAAATACCTGAAATCAGCAAAATTCCATTTGGTGCCAACATCTTATTTAACGTCGAAAAACTATCCAAAATTACATGACGATTGATGTTTGCTAGGATGATGTCGTACATTTGATCGTCCACTTTTTCAAGTGTTCCATGAATGGATTTAATATTTTCGATATTATTTATACGAGCATTTTCCAAAGTGTTCTCATATGAAGGTAATTCTATGTCAACTGCATCAATTTTTTTTGCCCCTAATTGACTTGCCAAAATCGCTAAAATACCTGTTCCACAACCATAATCAAAGACCGTTTTCCCTTTAAAATCAAGGTTTTCCATAATCGACATCATCATCCAAGTGGTTTCGTGATGTCCAGTCCCAAAAGCCATTTTAGGGTTAATCACGATTTCATGTTTCACTTCAGTAAGTGGTTCATGAAAGTCTGCTCGAATTCCGCAAAAGTCTCGAACTACAATAGTATCAAAATTAGACTCCCAAACGGCATTCCAATTTTGGTACTTTATTAACGTTTTTTGATGTGAAAATTCGAAGAGGTTTTTTAACTCCAGGATTCGTTCCTCTATTTCAGGAGTCTCATTTTTGACTTGAACATAGGCGTCTAATCCATTTTCATTTTCTTCAAATGATTCGAATGGTAATTCTCCCAAAAGTGCGATAAGCATTTCATTATTTTCGGGATTGGTTTGGAATTCAAATTTTAAATAATCCATTTTGTATGGTTGTTTTTTTGAATGCCAAAAGTAAGAATAAAGAGGAATTATTTTTTGGAAAAAGAAAAGATGTGCAATGTAGTTGACTGCTTCAAATCGAATGTATCTAAGTATGTAGCAGTCTGCTATTCGTAAACCACAACCTGCTCTCCATCTGCAACCAATATTGCATTTTTGTCATCAGAAAATAAATTGACTAATTCAAATTGTGTTGTTCCTGCTAAGGGGAAATCAGGATGCAACTGACCTTTTTTGTCAAATAGAAATATCTGATTTTGTTTTTTGCAAAGTGAACCGATCTTCGCTTTTCCCATATTTTTAGATTGGACAGGAAAAATAGCATCTTGAGGATTGGAAAATTGATAATTACCAAAATTTTGAAACTTATCTTGATGGTAGTATTGAATTTCTAAATTGTTATTTTTTAAAACAGCAAAATCTGAAAAATTATCTCCTCCGAAATCTGCAGAGGCAAATTTGTAATTATCTTGATTTCCTCTAGAAGGTGGGGAAGTTATTTTTCCTTTTTGTAAAAGATTAAAAACTTTTGCTTCTCCATTTTCATTGACGATGGCCATTTGGGTTTTTAACTTTCCTAATTGGAAATAAAGTGGATGGTTATTTTTCACAGAAACATTGGCAGATTCCATTTCAACAAAACCATCTTTTCCAAATGAAAAAACACTTCCTTCTGAATTAATGGCCACAATAAAATCCATGTCTTCTGTTTCAAAATGTTTCAATGGAACATTTATCCTACCTGCACCTTCAATTGAATTCCAACCTGACAAAGGAATTCCCATTTTATCAAAACCATAAATAATTTCATTTTCGCAAGCAATATAAATACCAAAATCATCCTCTCCAAAATCTGCTAACAATAATCCATTACTCGCAGGTGAAGACAATTTTAATGGAAAATCATTTTTATCATTTCCTTCCAAATCCAATAAATAAATTTTATCCAAAGTATTAAATAAAATTCCACTCGAACTATCTTCAAAAAAGTTAGCGGCAAATATTTCAGATTGAATTTGACTCGTCAGAAGTTTTTCCCAAACGATTTCTCCATCTTGATTTAATAAATACAATCTTAAATCTTCGTCTTGAATCAAAATATCATACGCCCCTTTTTCATCATTTAAAATGGCAAAAGGTTGTGTTATCGCCTTTTTTTTCAAGGCTGTACGCCATTTCACTTTTGCTTTATCTTTATTTTCTTTTTCATAAAACAAGTATCCATTGGTGACAAATTCTTTATTCTCCCAAATTGTATTTAATCCAAGAACAGGAAAATTCTCCCATAAGTCAATTTGTGATTTGGCGCTTTTTTCTTTTGCATCAAACGAGTTTTTTAAAAACTGATTTGCCATTCGACTATTCCAATAAAATTCAGCAACACCATTTGCTCCTCCTATTCCTTTCATTTTTAAATAAGGAACATGGCTCGCTAAAGTTTGATTCGTCACAAATTGATCGATCCAATTTTCCAAAATTCTGGGCGCTCCTGAAAAAACAACATAGTCATCAATAAATGCATAACAAGGTTTTTTCAGAATCAAAAATTCATCCGTTGCAAATGGAACGGGTAAATTATCAGTCGCAATTTGTCGAATATTATAGGTTTGATAATCCCAACTATTCGTCACGCCCAAACTGTCCGTCCATTTTTCTAAATAATGTTGAGCCATTTTATTTTGGCCTTCTTTGATTTCGTAGGCGATAAATTTTTCTGCTCGCATCTTTTGAGTGAAGATTTCAGTTCGTCCAATTAACCACTCCTCACCTATCCATGGCAAGAATTTCTTCTCAAAAAGTCCTGGTGTTTTTTGGGTTGAATTGTTATTTTCAGAAAGTCCTTTTAAACTGTGTCTAAAAAAGTAGCCTACGTTTTTCGGTAAAATATCTGCTGATTTGGAATTTGTAATTCTACTGTTAGAAAATAATTTTTCAATGGAGACATTCCCTTTTTTCGTTTTTAAACAACCTTGCATACTCACTCCTTCTTTTTGAAAATCCAAAATCCAATGACCAGAAGTAATATTTTTAGAAAAGAAATTTAAATACCGAGTCGCATTTTTATCTAAAAAAGGATTAGCGAAAGCTTTTAAATTTTCAAACAGAACTGACACTTCTATTTGATGCTCAGATCTTTTTGTTTTTTTAGAAAAATTCAATCGTTCGTCTCCGAGTAAATTGTTAGCAGGACTTTTTAATTGTTGCATGGCATTTTCCACCAAGTAAGCATATTTCGAAATCATGATTAGATCTTGATAAACCGCAATTGTATATTTTTTGCCTTTGGCTATTTCTAATCGATATACCGTATTTTGATTGGCGATAGATTTTCGAGCTGGAAATTTATCTAAAAGTTCTTGAAGGTTAAAAACACTTTTTTCATCTTTTAAAACATATAAAAAATCCACATCAGATTTACCACTCAAATGCAAACCTGTGGTAATTGGACTATTTAGTAAAAGTTGAATATGATTTTTACTCTTAGAAAAGAGCTGACGGATTACTCTAAAATCTTCTGACATTTTTTTTACGAAAAAAGCACCACTCATGTCATCAGCATAAGGCATCTTTGCAACTTCATGACGCAACATATAATAATCATCGAATTCTAAAATGATTGCTGTATTTTGTGGAATGGCTTCGATGGAAAGGACGCTTGCAAAAGGATTGCGGTAAGTTTCTTGAATAAAGAAAAACCAAACGAGCAAAGCGATTAGCCCTGAAGCGACAAGGAATAGAAATATTTTTCTCAAAGTAAGTGTTTCTTGATAGTATGTAAAATCGTTGGACGTTAAACGTTAACCGCTTGACGACAACACAAAAATAGTCTTTTTATGTATAAAAATCTTTTATCCGTAGGTGCATTGTTAGGATTATTGGCAGTTGCCATTGGTGCGTTCGGAGCACATGGTTTGGAAGGGAAAATTACGGAAGCTAGAATTACCACTTTTGGAACGGGAGTTGACTATCAGTTTTATCATACGTTTGCGATTTTTATTGCGGTGGGATTGGCTGCGTATTTTAAAGATAAATTGTTTCTTCGAGCAGGTTGGCTCTTTGTAATTGGGATTTTATTTTTTTCGGGGTCATTGTACCTTTTGGCGACTCGAACATATTTAGGGATTGAAAGTTGGTCGAAGATTATTGGGCCAATTACTCCGATTGGGGGATTGTTTTTTATTGCGGGTTGGGGAGTTTTGCTTTATGGAATTTTGAAAAAGTAATTTATGAAAATTCATATTGAGAAACATTTCGAAAATATCGTTTTAGCTATTCTTCTAGTTATAATATTTTTCACATCTGGATTGGATGGAATTTTTCATGTTTTTATTTCAATAATATTCATTTTTATCGTTGCATACATTCTATTCAATTTTTTTAATAGATTCTTTTAAACGATAAGTATGAATCTTAATTTTGCTTAAGATTAAAAACGAACCAAGAGGTTCAGCGCTTAGAATAGTTCATTCTTCCAAATTTTCATATTCCCTCCTTTTCACTCTTTTTTTCAAAACCCAAACCTATTTCTCTCAAAAAGTGTTAAATTGAAATAAATGCGTTCCAAATAAAAAATCATGACCATTAATAAACCTGCTATAATATTTAAAAATGATGTTTTTGATCCAAGTTGTCCAAAAGGACAATCTATAATCGAAGAAATGAAGAAGTTTCCCTATCCTACGAAACTAAGTTTTGTGCCTTTGATCGAATATTGGGAAGGTCTTCTGGAAAATGGAGAACTGGATGAAAGAGTAATTGCTCGGGAAGTATTTAAGCAATTAGATAAATATCCTTTTTTCAATGAACTGATAGAAGATGAGTCTATTTTGGAAAAATATCCTGAAGTAGTAAATCTTCTTTTAAGTGGGTTTTTTCCTTCCATTCAGCGAAAGAAATTATTGGGAGCAGCACACAAACCATTCTTCATGGAGCCATTTTTCAGGACTCCTGCCATGCTTGATTTTTTAAGTGCTGGTCGACTCAATATTCATTTTGACATGGAAATGGTGGAGGCAAAAAAAATGGGAATTATCAAGGCTTGTAGCTTTATTTTAAATCAACATTATGGACAAAAATTAGATATAAATCCTTCTTTTATTTACACTTTAGAAATTGAAGGGACTTCAAAAATTGGACATTACAAATCTCTATCTGATAAACAATTCGTTGAGGTAATTCCTACTAAGCCTCTTAAAAAAATTACACAAGAACAAATTAATCAACTACTTCGAAATGTTTATGACTCAGAGCTTTGGTTAAAAATGTTACCACCTGAAAACTTCGAATTTCAAGGTATTGGATTAGAGCGTTTAATAAACATTACCGCCGAAGAGACTCTCTCTAAAATGAAATATAAATTATTAGAGAAAGATGCCATTGTCAAACCTGAGAATATAAAAGAACTTGAAAAAGACTTAAAAACATATTTTGATATTCCTGATTTATTGTTGGGAATTACTGCTTTAGATTATCCTTCCAAGTTTGAAGTTTCACATCGCTATAAAATTCGATATGATTTTTTAGCAGAAAAACATGAGAACATATTAAGTGAAAATAATCACGATTCACTCTATGAAAAAGTTTGTAAATGGAATACAGAAATGATCATTGAGGATTTGAGTACATATGATGATGGAACTTCATTTCCAAAAGATTTAATAAAAGAAGGAATCAAAAGTATTATCGTTACTCCTTTAGTAAATAAAGATAATCGTGTGATTGGCATTTTAGAAATTGGCGCTCCTAAAGCATTCCAATTAACCAGTTTTCATAAGTTAAAATTAAAAGCCGTTGCTCCATTATTTTCCATGTCCTTACTTCGAAGCCGTGAGGAAATTGACAATCGGATTGAAGCAATTATGCGGGAAGAATTTACAGCCATGCATCCAAGTGTAGAATGGAAATTTATCGAAGAAGCTTTTGAAATCATGGAAAAAAGAGAGGATGATCCAGATTATTCCAATATGAATCCAATCGGTTTTGAAAATATTTATCCTCTGTATGGTCAAGCTGATATCGTTGGTTCATCTCATCTAAGAAATATTTCTATTCAAGCTGATTTAATTGCAAATTTAAATTTGATTAAAAATGTTTTTTCAGTTGCTGTCAAACACATCACATTTCCTTTGCTAGATCTAAAATTATCTGAGGTAGAAAAAAATATAAAATCTATTCGAAAGGGAATTACTTCTGATGACGAAACCAGAGTTCTAGAATTTATCAAAAATGAAATTCATCCTTTATTCGAAGAAATAAAAAATCGGAATCCAGAAATTCGAGCAGAAATAATAACCTATTATAAAAAATTGGATCCTAATTTTGGATTCCTTTATCAGGATCGGAAAAAATATGAAGAAAGTGTCGCGAAAATAAATGACATGATTTCGTGGGTTCTTAATGATGCTGAAAAAGAAGGACAAAAAATGATTCCACATTATTTTGATGAATACAAAACTGATGGCGTTGAGTATGATATTTATACAGGCCAATCACTTTTAAAACAAGGAAACTTTAATGAAATTCATTTGCATAATTTACGTTTATGGCAACTGATGACAATGGTCGAAGTGACTCGAAAAGTAGAAAAACTAAAAGCAACCTTGGAAGTTCCCTTGGATACTGCTCAACTTATTTTCGTTTATGGGAATCCACTCTCGATTGTTTTTAGATTGGATGAAAAAAGGTTTGATGTAGATGGAGCATACAATGTTCGATATGAGATCATCAAAAAACGAATTGACAAAGCGACAATCGAAGGAACAGGCGAACGATTAACGGTCAAAGGAAAAATCGCAATAGCTTATACTTCTGAAAAAGATAAAGTGGAGTATTTAGGGTACCTCAATTTTTTAAAAGAAAAAAAATACATATCTGGAGAAATTGAAGACTTAGCACTTGCTAAAATGCAAGGGGTCGAAGGACTAAGAGCTTTACGAGTTACAGTTGAGATGAATTAAAAGAATAAATTTCTGACGAAGATTTATTAGATTTGACATGTAATTAAACAGCTAATAAACAAAGGAAATTATGGAAGAGTTGAATTCTGAAAAACCTCAAATGGAAAATCTAGGAAAAAAGGAGAAAAAAGAGAAAAAGAAAAAAAAGAAAAATACTTCTGGTGGTTTGGTTGACAGTAGCAAAGGAGCTCAGGTAATGTTCAAAACTGCCCTTCGTAATCATATCGACCTCACTAATATTGCTGATAATAAAGCCAATATTATTCTTACGATCAATGCAATTATTATCACAATTGCATTACCCTTACTGTCTACCTACGCAGCTACAAATCATCATTTATACGTCCCCGCATTTTTTTTACTGAGTACAAATATGGCAAGTATTGTTTATGGAGCCTTAGTCACTCGCCCAGTTAAAATGCAGGGAACCACTCCATTGCATAAGATAAAGGAAGGACGATCTAATCTTTTCTTTTTTGGAAACTTTTACAATATGTCAATTGAAGATTATCGAAAAGGAGTAACTGAAATAATTTCTGATGAAGACTTATTAGATAAGGTAATTATGACTGATTTATATTATTTGGGGCAAGCACTTGGGAAAAAATATGAATTGCTTCGAACTTGTTATACAGTATTTATGATCGGAATGATTTTAACGGTGGTGACATTTGTGATTGCCTTTTTTACGGCTCATTAGTAGAGACAAGGTATACCTTGTCTCTACAGATGCATATGATATGATAATATGATCAAAATCTCAAACTGAAATATCCACCAGTTGGATTCAAAGACAGTTCAATATTCTCATTACGATTTTTTATTTTATGGATTTGTGGAACTAGGATTCCAATCACAGAACCAACTGCGTATCCAGTTATTACATCAGTTGGAAAATGTTTTCCAGCTCGCACTCTAAGATATCCAGTAATCGCAGGAATCGTAGCTGCAGCTCCCCAAACAATTGGTTTCCATTTAGAGTCTGGATGGTAATCAGCAAAAACTTTAGCAGTAAAAAATGAACTAGCAGCTACTACAGAAGCATGTCCTGAGAAAAAAGAGAAACGAGCATTTTTATCCAATTTTAAGGATATATCAAAATCAGAATTATACACAAAAGGTCGATTTCGAAGAACAGTCTTTTTTGTAATTGCGGTAACTCCAACAGTTAGAAATAATGTTTCACCATAAATGAGAGAAATACTTTTAGCATCTTTTCTCATTTTTTTGGAAAAAGCAAATAAAGAAGGCATTGCTAACGCAGTATAAAAAAATACGTCGCTTGCTTTTTTTGCTGTCATGGAAGAATAAGAAGTAGCAATTCTATCAAAACGATTAATTGAATTCTTATCCAGTAATTGTACTTGCTCAACATTTAGAACAGGAGCTTTTGTATGCAAGTAATAGCCAAGGCCAAGACCAGCTGAACCAATCGTATAGATGATAGCATCTTTCTTTTTGGTACATTGATAAGGACTTTCAAATTGGGCTTGTAGATTAAAAACTGGAGTTAGAAAAAAGAAAAGGAAAAGAAAATTGATAATGGTTTTTATCGCCATAATGATTGTTGATTTATTTAAGATAATGTAGATTTATTTGTTTTTAAAAATAGGGTGTTAGAATATTATTATTCAATACGTATTTTTTTTGAAAATGGTGGCCTATATTATTTTTTTCTCAAAAAACATAACGAAAAACTATTAACCTCAGATGAAACATATTCTTTGTATTTTACTTCTTTTGTTCGGGAATTCTACATATTCTCAAGTCAAACCAGATTTATTTCCAGAAGATTTACTAGAAAACGATCTTGAAGTCCGATGTTATTGTTCTCCAGGTGTATATAATAAATCCAAATCTCGGGGAGTCGTCCTTAGTTACGGCTGGATGAATGGAGGAACCTTTAATGAACAAGATTATCCGTTCACCAATCAATTAAGTAAATACAGTAGATTAGAAAGCTTAGAATTTAAACTAAAAGCTCCCTTGGTGCTTAAAGATAATTTTAAACTTCTTATAGGTTATCAATATTTTTCTGAAAATTTCAGTTTTAAAAACGTAGGTGAAGACTTTAATCCAGTTTTTAGTGAACTAAAGAATGAACGATTGAAGAGTAATTCATTAAGTCTTATTGTTTCCAAACCTATCGATGAAACCAGGTATTTAGCTTTTCGAGTTAAATATACTTCCAGCGGAGATTACAATAATTATTTTTCTTTCAATGATAGATATGCCATTTATAAATTCTTAGGATTGTACGCTTTCAAACCTAATGAAGATTTGGAATGGGGAATTGGATTAGCTCTTTCCAAAAGCTTTAGAAGAAATAATATCCTTCCATTTATTCTTTATAATAAAAATTTCAATAAACATTGGGGTATCGAAGCTGTTTTGCCTGGGGTGATATTTGGACGATATAATTTTAATCCATCCAACTTATTATTATTTGGAGCGGAATACAATAGTGAAAGTTATCGCATTGATATCAATGAAGATTCTATGCTTACCCCACTAGATTATGCCTATAACCATTCGGAAATAATTCTTTCTGGAAGATGGGAACATCGATTTACACCATGGGTTTGGGGAAGCATAAAGGCAGGATATCAGTTTAATTTCAGTAGCGAATTTGAAGCAAAAAATATTTCCACCGATGAGTTTAATACTAATCCAACGGGTTCTCCTTTTTTTAACATCAGCATTTTCGTTTCGCCTCCAAAAGAGGAACTAGAACATACTCATAAGAAAAAATAGACGGTAGAAACTTTTTTGAATTTCCTCAAAAAAATCAATCATGGATTCAATTAAACATACTATTATTTTCCTTTTTATTGTAAGCTTAAGTTTTTCATCACAAGGGCAACAAAAAAAAGATTACAAACATCAAGTCTTTTTGACTGGAAATATTTGTGATGCAGTTTCAGATGAAGGTTTTTACACTTCGCTTGAAATTACTTTGAAAAATACTCAACAACCTTACTCCTTGATTTTAAATGGAGATTTGACTGATGCAAAATATGGTTCAAAAAAATGGATTGCTCAAATAAAGCGGATTAAATTTTTAATAAAAACCGTTGAGAAAAATCCAAAAGGAAAAATCATTTTAATTGCTGGTGATCGAGATTGGAACAGCAGTCGAAAAGGCGGACAAAAGCAATTTGGGAAATTAGAAAAAGAATTAAAATCATTTATCAAAGACAATAACTATAAACGAACTGAATGGACCAACAAAAAAGGATGCCCTGGTCCAGACACCTATGACTTGGATGAATCTTTACTTTTGATTGTCGCAAATTCTCAATGGTGGAATCATCCCTTTGATAAACCAAGATCGGAGGATGGGCTCTGTACCGTAATCACAGGGGAAGATTTTGCAGAAGAATTAGAAAGCGAAGTAAAAGAGAATCAAGACAAAAATATTATCATTGCTGGACATCATCCGGTTGTATCATTTGGGAATTATGGTGGTCATTTTTCCTTCTTTGATCACTTAAAACCATTCCCAATTATTGGAAGTTTTAAAACTGCTTTTCATAAAAACATTGGCACACCTAAAGATCTTTCAAATGAACACTTGCATGAATATCGAGAAGAGTTGATTAACCTTTTCTTTTTCCATAAAAATTTAGTTTATGTTTCAAGTCATGAAAAAAACCAACAGATTGTTCGAGTAGGAGAAAATTACACCATCAATTCTGGAGCGCCTTCAAAAGGTAAATACGCAGCTCAGCATGAAAATGCTCTGGTAAGTTCTTCGAAAGCAGGCATCATCGTTTTGAACTATTTTGATTCTGGAAAAATCGAATCTACTTTTTGGGAAAGAAATAATGAGGAATTAAAGGCTAAAGAAAATCATTTGCTATGTCTTTCCTCTTGCATCGAAGGAAATCTAAATGCAGGAAATACTCCAGTCAATTATTCCTATTCACCTTGTCTTTCCAAAGGACAAGCCACCAAGAAAATGAGTCGAACTTATCCAGACACCATTGCAATTGCTGGCCCAGAATATAAAAGTGGAGGCTGGAAAAAAGCATGGCTAGGAAAACATTATCGGTCCACTTGGACACAACCTGTTAAAGTTCCTTCTTTAGATTTAGACAATACTTATGGTGGACTAACTATCTATAAAAAAGGAGGAGGCCGCCAAACGACTTCTCTTAAATTTAAAGCAACTGACGGCACTCAATACACATTTCGTTCTGTCAACAAAGATCCTTCGAAGGCTTTTAATTACACCTTGCGACCGACATTCATCACTCCCCTGATGCGTGATCAAACTTCAACTCAAAGTCCATATGGTGCTATGGCTGTTGCCGCACTTTTGGATGAAATCGATATCCTTCACGCCACGCCCAAATTATATCTTTTACCCGATGATCCTAAGTTAGGCGCGTTCCAAAAAAGATATGGCAACCTCCTTGGGATGCTCGAAGACAACCCAAGCAAGCCAAATGATGCAGGGGAAGTTTTTGGTGGAGCGGATAAAATTTATCAAAGTAATAAGCTGTATAAAAAATTGTATGAATCTCGAAAAAATCGAATTGATGAAAAAGAATTTATCAAAGCGAGAGTTTTCGACATGTTGATTGGAGACTGGAGTAAGCATGAAGACAATTGGAAATGGGCTAGATATGACAAGGAAGATGGATATTACTTTAGACCAATTCCTCGAGATCGAGATCATACTTTTTCATTGCAAGATGGAATTATTCCATGGATCGCCAATCGAAGTTGGGCCATCAAAAATATTGAGACTTTTAGCTATGATTTAAAGAAAAAAGAGTTGCGTAGTTTGATGTATCAAGCCATTCATATGGATCGATTTTTATCAACAACTGGAACTCGCGAAGATTGGTTAGCAGCTGCTAGAAGTATTCAAGAAAATATTTCAGAAGAAGAAATTGACCAAGCCGTTTTAAAAATGCCACTCGAAATTCAAGAAACTTCAGGAAAAACTATTGCCAAAAAACTTAAATCTCGGATCAAGCATTTGGAAAAATATGCAGGCTGGTATTATGATTACTTGGCAGAATATGTTGATGTTATTGGTTCTAATAAAGCTGAATATTTTGAAATTACACGAATGGATGATGGAAATGTCAATCTTAAAATTTTCAATGAAAAGAAAAATAAAAAAGGTAACAAGCTTTATTACGAAAGAACTTTTTATCCAAAAGAAACTAAGGAATTAAGAATTTATGGATTGGGAGGAGATGATATTTTTGACATTAAAGGTGATGGTAAATCGAAAATAGTTATTCGCGTTTTAGGGAACTCAGGTGATGATCTTTTTAAAGATGAAGCAAAATCTTCGAA
>CAJQQY010000454.1 GCA_905480595.1 uncultured Saprospiraceae bacterium
ACTTAAAAATATTTTATTGCTTTTTCTGATAATGAGTTTCTCTTTTGTCCTCAAAAGTCAGACAAGTGTATTTCCAAAACATACCATTACTATAGATGCTGGAGGAATTGGAGGCTATGGTTCATTGAATTATGAACGAACTTTTTTTTCTAAAAAGAACTATTTCATCTCTTATAAAACTGGTTTCTCTTTTTATCGATTTAAAGATTTTGAAAGAAAACTAAACCCAGATTTACTTTTCCCAACTAGCCTACAAGCAGGTTTGAAACATAAAAGTCATCATGCTATTATAGGTCTTGGTCAAACCATTTCGAGTCTCGTTCAAGCCTCTGATGATTTCAGTTCTAAGATTCGAAACAACTCATTGAGCGCAAATTTTATCATTGGTTATCGTTTTCAAAAAGCAGGAAAACCATTCTCATTTCAAATATCTTACACTCCCCTTTTTGAGCATTATGATAGGTTCAGAAACTGGGGAAGTTTAAGTTTTGGATATTCTTTTTTCGAAAAAAATAAATCATGAAATCTTTTTACTTTTCAATAATTATCCTTCTACTTTTTTTCTCTTGTGGGAAAAACAAAGTTGATCTTTCACAGATTGAAAACCTTAATGGAAATAAAATAACTCCCATGGGACATGCCGGAATGGGGATTGCTTCACAGTTTCCAATCAATACTTTTGAATCTATTCAAAGTGCATTGGCCTTAGGTACTGGTGGTGTCGAAGTGGATGTCCAAATGACTAAAGATTCTGTTTTGGTACTTTTCCACGACAAAACTTTGGAAGAACAAACGAATCTCGAAGGAATGATTTATGAACAAAATTGGGATGAAATAAATCAAGCTATTTATAAAAACCCACCCTATGCAGAATATAGAATTTTATCGCTGGATCAGCTTTTTGAAAACCTTGAAAACAAAAAGGATTTCATTTTTTCATTAGATTTTAAATTATATGAATCGGAGCATCCTGATAGTTATATTTTAAGACATTGGAATGCTTTGATCAAAGTTCTTGACAACCATGATATGGCGGAAAATGTTTTTATCGAAAGTCGTAAAGAAGCTTATTTGGAAAAACTACAAGAGCTTCGTCCTGATTTGAAATTATTTTTTTTGGAAGAAT
The DNA here is from genome assembly GCA_905480595.1 of uncultured Saprospiraceae bacterium. GTDB lineage: Bacteria > Bacteroidota > Bacteroidia > Chitinophagales > Saprospiraceae > CAJQQY01. The sequence goes on from CAJQQY010000454.1 coordinate 1,127, forward strand.
TCGAAAAAGGATTTGAGTATACAAAATCAAAGGGTTACTATGGAATGATTATGCCAACCTCTACTATTACTGCCGAGCAAGTCAAACAAGCTCATGCTGCAGGTTTACGAATTAGTATATTTGGACTTTTGACTAAAAATGAAAACCTTGATGGAATAGAAAAAAGTCCTGACTTTATGCAAACGGATAAAGTGAAATACTTAGTGAATGTTTTAAAAAAATAACAATACTTTTACATCCTATTCATAGTAAAAACAACAACATGCATTTTTCTCTAAAAAATATAAATCATTACTGCGAGCAACACACTTCCCCTCCCTCCGAAGTGCTTCGCCAACTTGAAAGGGTAACTCACCTTAAAACACTTGCTCCTCAAATGGCATCAGGTCATCTGCAAGGGCAATTATTTACTTTTTTGAGTCAGATGATTCAGCCAAAAGCGATTTTGGAAGTAGGAACATTTACAGGTTATGCTGCGATTTGTTTTGCGAAAGGATTGCAGGAAGATGGTATTTTGCATACGATTGAGGCGAATGAAGAATTTGAATATATCATTCGTGATTTTGTCAAAAGAGCAGAACTCGAAGACAAAATTAATTTACACATTGGCGATGCTAAAGCAATTATCCCAACTTTAGAAATGCAATTTGACTTAATCTTTCTGGATGCTGCCAAAAGAGAATATGCACATTACTATGATTTGCTTTTTGACAAATTAAAACCAGGTGGATTTCTCCTAGTCGATAATGTCCTATGGGATGGAAAAGTAGTCAATGAAAAGAAAGATACTGATACTCGAGTGTTAGATGAGTTTAATAAAAAGGTGCAAGCAGATGATCGAGTTAAAAATGTGCTATTGCCAATTCGAGATGGCATCATGATGGTGAGGAAAAATAACGGTTAACCGTTCACCGTTAAAATTTATGTTCTAAGAATATTTCCTTCTGCTCCAAACCATTTCACACAAACTGCAATTCCAATTCCTGCAAAAACGAAAAGAGAAAGAAATACCAAACTTAACAATCCATAATCGATTGTACTTGCCACAATTTCTTTAGTGGCTAAAGCAACATTTACGATAGGTATCAAAGCTGTAAATGTATCTAATTCAAACCCCGGCATCATCGCTATCACCAATGGAATTATCACCAAAAACATCAGCGGTTGAATCAAACTTTGAGCCTCCTTGAAAGACTTAGCATAAATACTCGCAGGAATCAAAACACCTGCAAAGAAAGTAGTTAGCGGGATCAACATTAAAGTAATTAAGCCTAAAGATTCTGGACTTAAAAGTTGATCTGCCATCGTCATCACCCAACCTGGAACATCTGGATTTAATTTCAAAGCAAGATATAAACCGATAATAGTCAAGAGTCCTGAGATTACTCCTGATAGTACAACAACTAACATTTTTCCTAATAAAATTTGTAAGCGACTTGCAGGTACACTTAGAATTGTTTCCATCGTACCTCTTTCTTTTTCACCTGTAAATAAATCAATCGCAGGATACATCGCTCCCATCAAACAAAACAGAACAAAAATATAAGGTAAAAACCCACCTACCTTTTTTCCAAAGGATTCAGTTTGAGTGTAAACATCTTGTTCCGCAATCATTAAAGGTTTAATTGTATTTGGATTAACCTTTTTAGAACCTAATCTTTTATCAACAATTGCCCTTTTATAACTCTTAATGGTATTATCTAACCTATTCATAAAGAGCCCTTCATCTGTAGAATTAAAAAAGACTTTTATTGCAGCTGATATAGTATCACTCTCTATTTGGTTTTCGAACTCTGGACTTAATACTATCGCAAGATCCAAACTATCTTCTCGAATTAATTCTTCAAAATCATCTTTATTAATATCATAACTGATACGCACATCTTTTTGTCGTTGAAATCTTTTAATAAAAAAAGCTTCATTTGAATTGAAAGTAGTAGAATCATTAATATTATATGTATTCGTATGAATGCCAATTCTAATGTCTTTCTCTTGTGCTTTTTTCACTTGATTACTTGCAATATAGCTAGTCAAAGAAATAATCGCAGGCATCAACAGAATCGGCATTACTATCATCGTAATAACAGTCCGACGATCCCGCAACATATCCAGCATTTCTTTTTTGAAAATCGTAACGATGTGGTTCTTCATTTATATTACTTCTTTGTTGAACTTTAAAGATGCTAAAAGTACAAATTCTCTAGAAACTGCGAACTAAAAAACATCGAAATTTGTATAGAAAATATCTTTTAAAAGTTGTTTTTAAAAAGTAAAAACTAGTATATTTGCAGCCGCTTAGTAAAAGCAATGTATGGCGAGGTAGCTCAGCTGGTTAGAGCGCGTGATTCATAATCCCGAGGTCGGCGGTTCAAGCCCGCCTCTCGCTACAAACAAAAGTCAATAACTGTAATGGTTATTGGCTTTTTTCATTTTAGTCCTATTTCTTTTTATTCGAAAAATTCTCCTAAAGGTAAATAAGTAACTCCACTAAACCGTAACAGACTCATTAATAGACA
>CAJQQY010000455.1 GCA_905480595.1 uncultured Saprospiraceae bacterium
ATTTGTTTGGCAAAAATGATGACGCCAATTGCTGCCAAAACTCCATGGATAACTGAGGAGTGAAATATTTCAGCAAATTTCCCCAACTTCAAAATCCCAAAGATTACCTGAAATCCACCAGCAACGACAGTAGCCGCCAAAACGTAATTGAACGCATTTGGATCACCTTCCCACAAGGCAATTGAACTAAGTATTACTGTGATTAATCCAGCTGCAGGGCCATTGATCGCCAAATGACTCCCTCGAAAAAATGTAGTAATAAGTCCTCCAATAATTGCAGAAATAACCCCTGTTATAGGTTCAACATTAGAGGCGGAAGCGATACCAAGAGCAAGCGGAAGTGCAACTAAAGCCACACTAAGGGCTGCAATCAAATCACTTTTCCAATTTTCAATCAACCCTTTGAAGCCCGTCTTAGGCATTTTTTGCATATGTGGAGGTTCAGTTTTTTTCGAATTGTTTTAATTTTGGGAGGTTACAAATCTAAACAAAACAAAGAGGAATGATAGGTTTATTATAAATATTAGTATTAAATAACTAGTAGAATGATTATTTTTTTGTGATTAATTTGATCTCATTTTTAATTTCTATTTGTAAGTAATCTAAGTAATCGGAAAAACGATAAAAATCAATAATAATTTCTTATTTTTTCTTTCCAAAAAATCTTTCATTTTCCCAAAAAAACATATCTTTGCACCGCTTTTCAAGAAAGCAGTTCCTTGACTACAATTTAGTGAGTTATTTTTAGCGAAGTTTTTCTTCCTTTTTTTAGGGAAAAGTTATGAGCTAAAATCATTTTTTTCACTAAATAATTATTGCGGGTGTGATGAAATTGGTAGACATGCTAGACTTAGGATCTAGTGCTTCACGGCGTGTGGGTTCGAGTCCCTCCACCCGCACTTTTTAATGAATAATTAAAAATGAAAGATTATAGAAACGAGAAAGAATTTTTAAGTTGAAAAATTATTCATTCTTAATTATTCATTTCTTTTTTTATTTCCTTTCCAACTTTATTCATTTCTAAATTTTAATTTTAAACGTAGCTGGGCTTTTTCAGTCCGGTCAAGTATTTTAATCATTGCTGTTTTGCATTTATTTAAAACAGCCGAAATATTTTAACTATGCCACAAGTTGTCAGAACCGATAGTGACAATTTAAATACTCAAATTGTTTTGACCATCACCAAGGATGATTATGAACCAAAGTTCAAATCAGAATTGAATAAGTACAAAAACAAAGTACAGATGAAAGGTTTCCGAAAAGGAAAAACGCCAACTGCACTTATCAAAAAAATGTACGGACAAAAATTACTTGTTGATGTAATCAATGAGATGGTTCAAAATGAGATTTTTACTTTTATCAAAGGAGAAGATTTACAAACGATCGGACAACCAATTCCAGCAGAAGATCAACCAGAAGTTGACTTCAATGTGAATGATTTGAAAGATATGGAATTCCGTTTTGATATAGGTTTGGCTCCACAGTTTGAATTACAAGGAGTTGGTAAAGACACGTCATTCGATTTCAAAAAAGTACAAATTGAAGATTCATTTTTGGATGAGCAAGTGGAAGCGGGAAGAAAAAGAGTAGGAGAGCGAGTTCAAATGACAGAAGACATAGAAGGTAATGATGTGATCAAATTGAACGTGAATGAATTGGATGGAGACAAATTAAAAAAAGATGGTTGGGCAGCTAGTTTCTCTGTTTTAGTTGACGAGATTGTTGATGAAAAAGTGAAGGAAGAAATCTTAACAAAAAAAGCAGGTGACAAAGTTACTGTAAACGTTTTCCAATTGGAAAAAGATAAAGATGCTGATTTTGTTAGAAAAAATATGTTGGGAGTTCAAGAAAATGATGGTGATGTAGAAATTGGGGAAATGTTTGAGGCAACTATCGAAGAAGTGAACCGTATACAACTTGCTGAAATAAACCAAGAGTTCTTTGATAAATATATGGGGCCAGGAAAAGTGACGTCTGTTGAAGAAATGAAGGAAATGATCAAAGCTGATTATGTAACTCATTACGACAAACAAGCGGATGCTTTAATGTTCAGAGATTTCAACGATATGTTGTTGGAAAAAAATGAATTGCCATTGCCAGATGCATTTTTGAAAAGATGGTTAAAAACATCTGAGCAAAATGTTCAAGATAAAGATGTAGAAGAAGGTTATGATGAATTTGCAAAATCTTTACGTTGGTCATTAATCCGAGGTGAATTGATTAAAAAATTCAACTTGGAAGTAACTGACGACGAGGTTTTTGAAGGAATCAAGGAGCAAGTTCGAGGTATGTTCAAACAATATGGAATGGCTGATGCTGACGAGTTGATTGTTTTAAATACTGCAAATCGAATGGCGGAAGACAAAGAGCAAATGAATAAAGTATATGGTGAAATGATGAATGAAAAAGTATTCAACACCATCAAAGGAGAAATCACTCTAAATGAAATTCCAGTTTCACGAGAAGATTTTGACGCTTTATTAGAAGAAGAAAGAGCAAAAGCAATGGCCGCTCAAGCTGCAGCTCAAGTGAAAAATGTAGTAAATACAGAAGAGGAAGAAGTAGAAGCAGAAGAAGTAGAGTAAAAATTGACTTTCAGTTTGTCTAGCTAAACGACAAATTGATCGAAAATGGATATTTTTAGTTGAACAAAATTCATTTGAATTGTTTAACATTGTGAAGTTTGCGAATTGGAGGTGATCGACTCCCAATTCGCATCCTTGTTTATATAGAAAATCTTTTAAAAACTGGAAAATTTAAAGCACAACCCGTTTTAGATTTTTACTAAAAAAATTAATACCGATATGTTTCCAAAAGATGAATTTAAAAAGTACGCTACGAAGCACCAAGGAATTAGCTCTTTGAACTTAGAGCGATTTGAAAAAGCCCAACAAGCAGGATTTCAAAATAGTTTGACGCCTTACGTTATCGAGGAAAGACAAATGAATGCTACGCAATTGGATGTATTCTCTCGATTGATGATGGATAGAATTTTGTTCCTAGGAACAGATGTAAACTTTCAGGTAGCAAATATTTTACAAGCACAATTATTGTTTTTGGAATCTGTAGATCCAAAAAGAGACATTCAAATGTTTATCAATTCTCCAGGTGGAAGTGTGATTGACGGAATGGGAATCTATGATACAATGCAATATGTTAGCCCAGATGTTGGGACAATTTGTACAGGAATGGCTGCTTCAATGGGAGCGGTTTTATTATGTGCAGGTGCTAAGAAAAAACGTTCTGCATTGCCTCACTCAAGAGTGATGATTCACCAATTGTCAGGAGGAATGAGAGGAACATTTTCTGATATGGAAATCAGCTACAATTTCTCAAAACAATTGAGAGAAGAATTATACACGATCCTTGCAACTCATTCTGGAAAAACTTTCGAGCAAATCGAAAAAGATTCAGATCGTGATAATTGGATGAAAGCAAAAGATGCTAAAAAATATGGATTAATCGATGAGGTCTTAGAAAGACACGTGAGTAAAGATGATGCATAATTTTTTCTAGCTAGAAAATAAAAATGATGAGCGATGAGTTGAATACTTGTCGCTCATTTTTTATAAGGAGTCTAACGACCAATCTCAAACCGGACTCCTTTTTTAATAAAGAAATATTATAACCACCATCAAACTTTTACTAACTTTGTGTGTTGAATCTAACACGCTTTTGATTTTAATTTTTCAGAAAAATAATAATTCAATAATTAGATTTTAATTATTATAAATATCTGATAATCAATGAGTTAATGTTTTAAAACAGACCATCAAAGTTTAATTCAAAAAAAATACAATACCATATTTTTATGCGTAAGACGAAAAATACTCATCGTTGTTCTTTTTGTGGAAGAGATAAATCTGAAGCA
>CAJQQY010000456.1 GCA_905480595.1 uncultured Saprospiraceae bacterium
CAATGTAACTGAAATGATTGCAGAAGTTGTTGCTGCTCGAAAATTAGAAACTACAGGTCACGAAATCATCAAAACTATTCATCCCCACCCTACCATGAGTGAGGCTGTAATGGAGGCTGCAGCTGCGGCATACGGTGAAGTAATACATTTATAACAGTTAAATACTTAACTGTTAACGGTAAATATTTTTGGAACGGTTAATCTCAGCAATTGAGGTTAACCGTTCATCATTAATAGTAAACCGTTATTTTGATGAGCAATTTAGCAGATAATTTCGGATATTGGGAGTTAATAAAATTTGAGGTTGACCGTTCACAGTTAACCATTAACAGTTTATAAAAAATGGTCGCTAATTTATATCGTTCCTTTTCAAGTTGGTTGAACGAGCAGTTTTTTCTCAAAAAACTGGACACACCTTTAGGTTACTTATTGCTTACAATAATAGCTGTGGTAATGTCGATCATTATTTCTTCTTTTGGCATAAAGTATGGATTTTTAGTATTATTTATCGCAGTTGGACTGCCGTTGTTTATGTTCTGTTTAGTGGATCTTACATTTGGGCTTGCCTTTATTCTCTTCATTTCCTTTCTGGTTAATTTTATAAAAAAATATGTCAATGCACCGATTGGGATAGCCCAAGATGCGTTAGTATTTAGTATGTTTTTTATCATAATCATTAGCCAAATCAAAGAAAGAAATTGGAGCTTTGCAAACCATCCTGTTAGTTTTTGGGTAGTAGCATGGATTTTATACAATCTGATACAAGGCATAAATCCGGTAGCAGTTTCCCAATTAGCATGGGTTTATACTGTTCGAAGTGTGGCAGGATTGATCCTTTTATACTTTGTGGCGTGTTATGCTTTTAAGTCCTTAGATATCATTTTAAGAACGATTAAAATAATATTAGTACTAGTTTTCGCCTCAGCACTTTATGGATTAAAACAAGAATGGGTCGGATTTAGTAATACTGAATTAAATTGGCTGTATTCGAATCCTCACACGTTAGAGCTGTTCTATCAATGGGGACGATTGAGAATATTCTCCTTCTTTTCTGATCCTACTACTTATGGAATATTAATGGCTTATATGGCTGTATTCTGCTCCATCTTGATATTAGGTCCTTATAAAATCTGGATGAAAGTAGTAAGTGGAATTTGTGTGGTAGCTTGTTTATTAGCCATGGCATATGCTGGATCACGAACTCCAGTTGTTTTGATTCCAATCGGAGTAATATTTTTTACAGTTTTAAATTTTAGAAAAGAAATCATACTTGCCGCTGTAATATTCTTCGTTTTTGGGACAGCATTCATGCTCAAATCAACTTCCAATGCTGTAATTTTTAGAATTCAATCAGCCTTTGTTTTGAAAAATAGTCAAGACGTAGTTGATGTACGAATGAAAAATCAAGAGAAAATCCAACCATATGTTCAACGCCACCCATTTGGTGGGGGACTAGGAAGTACAGGACTTTGGGGAAGACGGTTTTCCCCTGGAACATTCTTAGCATCCTTTGATCATGATAGTGGTTTTGTTCGATTAGCGGTCGAAGTTGGGTGGATCGGACTAATTTTGTACATGGTTTTTATTTTCCAAATCATGCGTTGGGGAATATATTACTATTTTCGAGTACGTGACCCAATGATAAAAAACCTGTATCTTGCAATAAATACGGCATTTTTTATGCTTGTCATTGCCTCTTACCCTCAAGAAGCAATCTTGCAAGTGCCTACAAGTATTATATTTTATATTCTCTTAGCTGCCATTGTTAAGCTAAAAGATTTTGACGAAAACTTTAAAGAAGATGCCTCTTCTTCCGTTCAACAACCTAAAGACGCTCCTCATTTAAAAGCTGTGGATATTTAATTTTTAGGTATTTCTCAAATCCTATTTCTTGTAATTTTTAAAGTGAAAACGTGCAGTAAAATAGATTTGGATAATTTTTATAAAACATTGTTGAATGCTTTTAGGATTGGAAAAAACACATAACCCAATTCTAAGTTTTTTAAAACCATAAACATGCAGAACTTACAAAAAGGCCTAATGGTCTTGCTTACTTTCCTAATCTCAATTCCATGCTTTTCTCAAAAAGTTGACTTTGATCGAGTCGTTACTCCATCTGAAATGGGTACTCGAAACTTTAATGCGTATTTGGTACAACTCGCTTGGATAAATAGTCCTGAAAATGAAGTCTTAGATTATGAAAAGGATCTTCGTGAATTTGAATTTAAAGCTGAGAAAAAAGATTGGATGGATGATGTTAGATTTAGTGTCAACTTGAATGAAAATAATTTGAATCGAGATACAATTTTTATTGTTCCTGGAACTGATCCATCTGGTGTAAATCAAACTAACCTTTTCCCTATTTTTAATTTCAATGCTTCCGTAAGTCTTGGAACATTCACCAATCGAAAAAACAAATTAGGAATTGCAAAGCAACGAGTAAAAATTGCTGAATCGAATATCAACCAAAAAAAACTGAATGTTCGAATGGAAGTGTTGAAGCGATATGAAAACTATTTGATGTACGAAGAAATTTTAAAAGCAGTCATCCAAGCTGAGGAAAATGCGAACCAAGCTTTGATTTTGATTACTGATCTTTTCAAGGCAGACAAAGCCACTTTTGAAGATTATAACTCCGCAAGTACTTCTTACAACATTGCTGTGGAAAAAAGAATTAAAGCTAGTTCTGAATTAAAAATTGCTCAATATTTGGTGGAAGAAATGATTGGAATATCATTAGATGAAGCTAAAAGAATGAGAAAATAGTTTTATCAAATACGATTAAAAAAAGCTGCGAAAGAGTTATTTCTCCTTCCAGTTTTTTTCATGAAAAAACTTCAACTTAAATATCCATTTATAAATTTTTCAAAGTATTTTGTATCATTCCACTAATTCATTTACAAAAAATAAAAAATGGAAAACACA
>CAJQQY010000457.1 GCA_905480595.1 uncultured Saprospiraceae bacterium
GTGTAGATTATCTACTCAAACCCATTCAAGAAGATGAATTAAAATCAGCTATCGAAAAATATCAAAAACTCTTTTCTCAAAATTCTTCTTCCAATATTGACTCCAATACTTTAGAAAAACTAATTACTAATTTAGTGGTGGAGCCTTCTCGAAAAAGATTTATGGTGAAAGATGGAGGGTCAATGACTTTCGTCTTGGTTGAAGATATAGCTTATTTTTATTCAGAAGATGGTATATCCTTTTTAGTCAAAAAAAATGGTAAAAGATTTATTTTGGAAATGACATTGGATGCTATTGAAAAAGATATTTCAACGAAAGATTTTTTTAGAATTAATCGAGGTCAGATTGTAGCTATTAAGTCGATTGAAAAAATTCATCCTTATTTTAATCATCGGTTGAAGTTAGATGTTTCAGGAAATTCTCGACTAGAATTTGTCGTCAGTAGAAACCGAACAAGCGATTTTAAAAGTTGGGTAAATACCTAAATTCCCTATAGACAAAGCATGCCTTGTTTTTACCGTTTATACAATGTTACACCTCACCCCTCAAAAACGACACTTCAACAGAAACTCTTTTCCTACCTTCTCTTTTTCCCTCATATTGCGAGAGTAAATGATCATAATTATTAATTTCAAAAAAACGAAAATGAAAAATTTATTCATCGTAATGATAGGACTTCTTCTTTCAATTTCTATCCAAGCCCAAAATGTTACCCAAAATATCAAAGGACAAATCATAGATAAACAATCAGAAATTCCAATTATTGGAGCCACCATCCAATGGATCAATAAGGAAAATGCTGTAGGAACCACTACCGATATTGATGGCTATTTCAAATTAGAAGATATCCCTGTTGGTCGTCAAGCTTTTCAAATTAGTTACATCGGATATGAAACGTTGACTTTACCCAACATCGAAATCACCTCAGGCAAAGAAGTGGTTTTGAATTTATCGATGGTCGAATCCGTGGAAATTTTAAATGAAGTAGTCGTGACTGCCGAAACTGAAAAAGATCGTGCGATTAACGAGATGGCCTCTATTTCTGCTCGAACTTTTTCCTTAGAAGAAGTAAATCGTTACGCAGGTGGGCGAAGTGATGTAGCTCGGCTAGCAGGAAATTTCGCAGGTGTAGCAACTGCTGATGATTCTCGAAATGATATTGTAATTCGAGGTAATTCACCTACGGGAGTACTATGGAGATTGGAAGGAATTCCTATTCCTAATCCAAATCACTTCTCAACTTTAGGAAGTACAGGTGGACCGGTGAGTGCGATGAATCCTAATGTTTTGAAAAATTCAGATTTCTTGACAAGTGCTTTTCCTTCTGAATATGGAAACGCTACTTCAGGAGTTTTTGACTTAGGTATGCGAAGTGGAAATCGAGATAAATATGAATTCACTTTACAAATGGGAGCGTTTGCTGGATTGGAAGCCATGGCAGAAGGACCACTTGGAAAGAAAGGAGGCTCATTTTTGGTGGCGGCCCGAAATAGTTTTATTGCGTTGATCAGCCCTCCTCAGACTGCAGCCACACCTCAATATTTCGACTTAACTTTTAAGATTGATTCTCACACAGGTAAGTTTGGAAAATTTAGTTTGTTTGGAATTGGAGGAACTAGTTCGATTGATTTTGTAGGAGCGGATATTGATTCTACTGATTTATTTTCAGAAGTAGATCAAGATTTATTTCCTCGTTCCAAGTTTGGAGTGATTGGCCTTCGCCATAATAAAATCATTGGAAAAGACAGTTACATTAGAACGGTCATCGCTGGATCATTGACAAAAAGTGAATATTCAATTGATAGGTATTTTAATATTGGAACAACTGAAGAAACGAAAATTAGATATGCAGATGGAAATAATGAGGAAAACCGTTTATCCATTTCTTCTTTTTACAATAAAAAATTCAACTCCAAATCAACCATGCGAATTGGTGTTTTGGCAGAACAAACAACTTACGACCTCATTAATCGAGATGCGGAAAGAGCACCTGACATTGATGGAGATGGCTTCAATGATATCAGAACAGATTATGAATTTGATGAGAGCGTTTTTACTATTCAGCCGTTTGCTCAGATGCAATATAAATTCAATCCTAAATGGACATTAAATTTAGGAGTACATGGATTGTATCAAGAAATTAATGATCAGTTTGTATTGGAACCTAGAACTTCCTTGAGTTGGAATTTTGCAAAAAAACAAAAACTAACTTTTGGTTATGGAATACATAGTCAAAATGTACCTCTCCCAATTATGCTGACAGAAAGTTTGGATGGAGATGGAAATAGAATTTTAACAAATACTGATTTACAATTTTCAAGAAGTCAACATTTTGTCCTTGGCTATGATTATGCATTCGCGAATAATTGGCGAGCAAAAGTAGAAGCATATTACCAAGCCATTGATCGAGTAGCAGTTGATAGTGATCCAAGTTCTTTTTCTATGCTTAATTTGGGAGCAGATTTTGGCTTCCCAGTTGGGAAAGTAAACTTGACAAATGATGGAACTGGATTCAATCAAGGATTAGAATTGACGATTGAAAAATTCTTTAGCAATGGATTTCATGGATTACTGACAGCCTCTGTTTTCGATTCAAAATATGAAGGAAGTGATGGGGTCGAAAGAAATACTGCCTTCAATAATAATTATGTAATTAACCTTTTGGCGGGAAGAGAAATTAAAGTAGGTAAAGCAAAACAGAATGCTATTTTGATTGATACGAAATTGACGAGTGCAGGAGGAAGATATTATACACCTGTAGATTTGGAAGCATCAAAGTTATTTGGTTTTGAAATCAGGAATGAAGAATTAGCTTTCTCTGAAAGATATGATGATTACTTCCGTTGGGATGTAAAAATTGGATTTAAATTAAACAGTAGAAAACGAAAAGTTTCACAACAGATTTATATGGATTTTCAAAATGTAACCAATCGAGAAAATATCTTTTCGAGAGATTATAATCGACAAACGAATCAAGTCAATGAAAGATATCAGATTGGTTTTTTCCCTGACTTTTTATATCGAATTCAATTTTAGAAATAAAGACCTCCATTCATAAAAATGGAGGTCTTTACATTTATTCTTCCAACTTAAAATGAGGGTTATAAATCAACCCTACCAAATTCCCCCAAGGATCTTTGACTGTCGAGACCATTAATTCGCCTCCAACATTTGTAGGCTTTTCATGTTCCGTCGCTCCATTATCAAGGAACTTCTGATATTCCTTTTCTATATCTTCCACACCCCAATAAGTCAGTACTGTTGGTGTTTTCTCAGCAGTAGGATTTTCTTCGGGCAATAGACCTAACTCATATCCACCGATATTAAATCCAACATAAAATGGTTCATCAAAGTAAGCTTCTGTTTCAAAAACATTAGCATACCACTCTTTTGCTTTTTGCAAATCACCTACTTTATAAATACATGTCCGAAGTCCTAAAATAGATTTTTTCATTTTGTAAATGTATTGTTGGAAATATTTTTTAATGAAAAAAAACTATAGATCCTGATGAATTTGAATATAATTACCACAAGTATCATCAAAAATTGCTTCTGTCCCCCAGTCATTTTTAGTAGGTGTTTTTATAAAAACAACATCCAATTTTTTGAGTCGCTCGTATTCTTTTTCCACATCATCAACGCCCATAATTATGACGGGCAATTTCATTCCGTAAGCAGTTTCCTGAAAAGTTTTTGCAAAGTCATCGCCTCTTGGTTCTAATAATAAGGTTACGCTATCAGGTTCCTCTGGAGAAACGACGATAGCTAATTGTCCTTCCGGCATGTACATAAATTTTTGAAAATTTAAGACCTCTGTATAAAATTTAAAAGCTGAGATTGGATCATTCACCAAGACGCTGACCATTTTGATTTTCATTTTTTTAAAATTTTAAAAGTGATAAAATACCTAGTAAAGTTTCTAAATATTGAAAACAAAAACTTATTTTTTTTTTGTAAAAATAACCAAACACACTAAATAACAAAAGCCACTATTTAATGAAAAATAGCGGCAATTGCTTGTGTGTTAATTTGCTATCAGTTAAGTAATTTTTAAATGTTAATCATCACAGAAGGGGCTAGACTTGGAATGTTTACAATTACAAAGTCTTGCTTTAATTTTCTTTTTTACTTCAAAAGGCATTGGTTTAAATTTAGAACCATGATGTGATCCATCACAAAATGGTTGGTTTTTACTAAAACCACATTGGCAAAAAAGATAAGTTTTATTCGGTTCCAATTCGACTCTTGATGGTTCCAAAGTGGTCGTTTTTTCTCTTTTATAGTCTCTTGCAATTTCACTTCCTGGCTTATCAGAACCAACAATAGGCCACAAGTAACTCGCAGTCCATTTATCTTTTGGATCATTAACTAAACCATAATCGGTCGGAAATTGTCGCGTATATTTTGCTGTTCCAAAAATCTGATCCCACATAGAAAACATATTTCCAAAATTAGCATTGGGATCACTTACATTGTCTGCCATCGACTTTCCATGATGTGCATGATGAAAAGCTGGAGTTACAATTATCCTTTCTAACAATGTAATTACGGGATTTAAAAACGGACGATTATAAAAGAATTTATCCCATGACAAAGTACTATGCGAACCAATTATGACTAATTGTTTAAGTATCAATCCAAGTGCAACTCCTTTCACACCTCCAAGAAAAATGACTACTCCTACCCACCATATATTTGGCATAAGCACATAATATAAAGCTGCATTTCGATAAGAAACAAAAAAGCCCATCTCCTCAGCTTGGTGATGTGGTCGGTGTAATTTCCAAAGGAATTCATATTCATGTGCCGAACGGTGATACCAATATTGCATCACATCATCGATCAATAAATAAAAAGGAAGCATCAGCCATAAACTCCATTCTCCAATTGCATTTTGAGCAGAGGGAAATAAAAACCTTCCTAGAAAAAAAACGGAAGCAACAATAGCCGGTTTGATTAAAAGGGAAAGGACAAAAAAGCCTCCTGCTTCTTGAACCCAGTCTCCAAAATTTCTTTTTGTGCTAGCTAGAAAACCAGCTATGATTTCAGATAGTACGAAGAATATTAAAATTCCTAAAACTACATAAACATCCAAATTCTCAACTCCGAATAATGTCTTATCCATTTGTTTCTATTTTTTTAGTGTGAATTTGTAAAAATAAAGGTAATAAATTGGAAAACACTTTACACGTGTTAATTATTGGATTTGCTTCTTCTTTTGATAATTCGGGAAAGAGAGACAGCTGTAATGCCTAAATAATTGGCAATATGTTTATTAAATGCTGTTCTAAAAAATTGAGGACTCCGTTCTAAAAGAGCTTCGTAACGTTCCTCAGGAGTCAGATCGATGAGCGATTCTACACGAGAAATAAGGGTAAGAATATTTTCTTGCAAACCTTCAAGATTAACTTGGATCAGGTTCGGATGTTTTCTACCAAGAGCCTGCAATTCATTAAATTTAAAAACCAAAAGTTCAGTTTCCAAAATTGATTCAAAAGTATATTTTGTAGGCTGATTATGAAAAAGACTTTCAGGAGCACCAGTAATTGTATGTTCTGGTCGAAGGAAAATATTTTTCTCCTCCCCTTTTTTATTAATGAAATAACCTCGTACCATTCCTTTCAAAATAAAAAATGAAGTTTTGCTATTTTGCCCTCTTTTGATGATGACTTCTTTGTTATGAAATACACGGTACTGGCTAATTCCTAACAATGCTTTTACATCATCGTCAGTTAAAAATGGATAGGTTGATTTTAAAATTTGTTTTGCTATTTCAATGAATTTAGACATTCGACATCTTCTTGATTTGGATAACAAAATACATAATGATTTTGGTTCTTATCAAAAATATTAGAATTATTCATTGAAAATAGTTGGAAGGAATACTATCTTTTTTGCTTTTGCTCCTTCAAAGTTTGACTCTATTTATTTAAAGACGAATTTATTTTTTCAAAAAACTTAAACTATCTTTTGATTTGAAAAATTCACATCTAAAATAAACGAAATGAATTTCGAAGATTGGAAAAACGCTGGACAATTTATCACCTATAAAAATCAACATCAGATTTTCTATCAAGAAACAGGAAGTGGAGAAACACTTCTATTGATTCATGGATTTCCGACAGCATCTTGGGATTGGAATAAAATATGGGACTCATTGGCAGAGCAATATCATCTTGTTGCTCCCGACCTTATTGGTTTTGGATTTTCAGATAAACCAAAAAGGTATAATTATTCTATTATGGATCAGGCAGATTTGATTGAAGATTTTTTAGAGAAAAAGAAAATCAGGCGGGCTCATATTTTAGCTCATGATTATGGCGATACCGTTTTGCAAGAAGTTTTAGCCAGATTTATTGATCGAAAAAATGAAGGGAAAAACGGTTTTGAAATTCAATAGGGGTTTTACTCAACGGTGGTTTATTTCCTGAAACGCACCAAGCCCTTCCTATTCAAAAATTATTAATCAGTCCTATCGGAGGAATGTTAGTTCATTTCTTGAATCGAAAAAAATTAAAAAAATCGTTCGATAATATTTTTGGAAAAGAGACTCAAGCAACGGAAAAAGAGATGGATGAATTTTATGCTTTAATGGATCATAAAAATGGAAAAATGATTTTTCATAAATTAATTCGATATATGAGTGATCGGAAGAAATATCGAGAGCGATGGGTTGCTGCTTTACAAAATTCACCTGTTCCAATTTTATTGATTGATGGAGCGGCTGATCCTATTTCAGGAAAACATATGACAGAACGTTATCGAGAATTAATTCCTAACCCCGTAATTGTATTGTTAGAAAAAA
>CAJQQY010000458.1 GCA_905480595.1 uncultured Saprospiraceae bacterium
ATAGCTAACAATCTTTTCCTGAAATGTATATGGAAATTAAAAGTGATATAAAATAAAGTATGTTATCAGGCAAGCCTTTTTCCCCTCTGTAACTTCCTATTAGATATAAACATATCGCCTTTATTTTATCGCAAGGTTATAGTTTTCCATTTTTTCAGATTCTTGGTAAGCAATCATATCATGTTCAGCTACATCCAATCCTTTTTCTTCTTCTTCAGCGGATACTCTAATACCAACTGTTACTTTTAGTAGGTACATTACTGCAAAAGCAAAAATAAATGTAAAAGCTCCAATAGCTAAAGTGCTATATAATTGAATCCACAATTGATCTAATCCAGCCTTTGATCCAAATAAACCAACAGCTAAGGTTCCCCAAAGTCCACAAACTAAGTGAACAGAGGTAGCACCTACAGGATCGTCTAATTTTAATTTTGAATCAATAAAGACAACAGAAATGGGAATAATTGTTCCAGCGATTCCTCCAATAATGATTGCTTCACCTGGTGTCATTAAATCTGCTCCTGCAGTAATTCCAACTAATCCACCAAGTATTCCATTTAGTACCATAGATAAATCATGTGTTTTAAATAACAGATGACTTACTACAAAGGCTGCAACTGCACCACCTGCGGCTGAAAGTGAAGTAGTAACAAAAACTAATGAAACTCCAACCGGATCCGCTGATAAAACTGAGCCTCCATTAAACCCAAACCAACCAAACCACAATAAGAAAACACCAATAGCAGCTAAAGGCATATTGTGCCCTGGGATTGGATTGATTTTGTCTTTTGTATATTTTCCTTTTCGAGCTCCTAATAAAATGATGGCTGCCAATGCTCCCCATCCACCAACTGCATGAACTAATGTTGAACCTGCAAAATCATGGAATCCAGCCTTTGCTAACCAACCGCCTCCCCATTGCCACATTCCTGTGATAGGGTATGAAATTGCTACGAATAAAACGCAAAATCCTAAAAAAGGCATTAGTTTAATTCGTTCTGCTACTGCTCCAGAAACTATAGTGCAACAAGTAGCAGCAAACATGGCTTGGAAAATGAAATCTGTGTAATAAGTATATGTCCCATCGTTATAATCAATAGCTCCTGCAGCTCCCTCTGGCATAGAAAGACCAAAGCCTCCAAAACCAAAAAACGACCCGGCATAATCCGCACCTGGGTACATTAAATTAAATCCCATAAAATAATAGGTCAACAAACCAATTGCTATGATCATACAATTTTTAAATAAAATATTGACCGTATTTTTTCTTTGTACAAATCCAGCTTCAAGAGATGCAAATCCTAAGTGCATTATAAAAACTAAACAAGTTGCAACTAGCAACCATAAATTATTAGCTGTGAAAATCGCTTCGTTCATCTTTGTGAAAATTAAGTAGTGAGTAAATTGATTAAAATGAGTTTTCTAAATTGCTTTAGGTCCTTTCTCTCCGTTACGAATCCTAATAGTCGTTTCGATGTCGAAGACGATAATTTTTCCATCTCCGATTTTGCCAGTTTTTCCTGCTGTTGCAATAGTGTCCATAATTTGTTCAACCTTTTCAGCTGTAGTAATTATGTCTAACTGGAGTCTTGCGATATAGTCTGAGCCGTAGGAACTTCCTCTGTAGGTTAAAGTTTTTCCTTTCTGCAGCCCGTATCCTTTAACCTCTTTTAAGGTGAAAAAATTGACTCCAATTTGTGCTAAAGCATCTCTTACAGAATCAAATTTTTGTGTTCGAATGATGGCTTCTATTTTTTTCATTTTGATTGGTTTTAAAATAAATTATAGATCAAAAAATATTTTAGAAGGAAATGTGATCCAGCTTTTTAATTTGAAATTTATATCTTCGTAGCTAGTTTTTTAAACTCTAAAAAAGAATCAAAACAAAAATCTTAATCTCAAATAAAGCTGCAAATCTAAATCCGAGAGAACGTTGAAAATTTTTAAAAATAAAAAACTATACGACTTTCAATCAAGAAATATATTTATAAATGATTGACAGTCAGCTAATTATGCCAAATAACAATATTGTTCCCACGAACCAAGAAGATCATTTAATTAGTTTAATTAAATCATTAACTAAAGCTGAAAAGCGGAATTTCAAACTTTATGTGAATCGATTGCAGAGTAAATCGGATGTGAAGTTTGTGCAATTATTTGATGTGGTGGGCAAAATAGATGCTTGGGATGAGGTTATTATTTTAAAAAAGTTACCAACGGTTAAGAAGGCACAGCTAGCTAATTTGAAACGCCATTTGTACAAGCAAATTTTGATTTCCCTTCGGTTAATTCATATTCAAAAAAATGTAGACATTCAGATTCGAGAGCAAATAGATTTTGCAAAAATCCTTTATGGAAAAGGTCTTTATATTCAAAGTTTAAAACTTCTTGATCGGATCCGTCAAATTGCAGATGACAACCATCAAGACATTTTATTACTTGAAATTTTAGAGTTTCAAAAAGTAATTGAAGAGCGACATATTACTCGTAGTCGTCAAACTTCCAACAAAGTAGAGTCGCTTATTGAGGCATCTTATACTAGAAGTAAAATCATCAATAATTCCTGTAAACTGACTAATCTGAAAATAGAAATTCATGGATTTTATATTCAGTATGGTCACGTAAATAATGATCGAGATGTTTTGGTCGTTCGAGAATTGTTTTCCAAAAAATTAAAAGGAATTAAACTCGATGGCTTGACCTTTTTTGAGCAAGTTTACTTACATCAATGTTATGTATGGTATTATTATATTTTATTGAATTTTGATAAATGTTTGGTTGATGCAAAAAAATGGGTAGAAATTTTCGAGCAAAATCCTGAGATGAAAAAGGAGGAGCCAGACCTCTACATGCGTGGGCAGCATTATTTATTGACATGTCTTTTTAATTTAAAAGAGGTCAAAGCATTTGACAAAGCACTTAATAAGTTTGAAGAATTTGAAAAGGATTTTAGAACTGAAATGAAACCTGTTTCTGAAATCATTTATTTCCTATATCATTCTACTGCCAAGCTAAATAAGCATTATTTAGAAGGCACTTTTAAAAAAGGAATTGAATATGTTCCTGAAGTTTTAAAGCAAATCAAAATTCACGAATCACATCTTGATCCACATCGTATTTTAGTTTTTTATTATAAAATTGCTTTCCAATATTTTGGCAATGAAGACTATAATACGATGATCGATTATGTCAATGAAATAATCAATATGCAAGTTGGACAACTGCGGGAAGACTTGCAAGGCTATGCTAGATTATTACAATTGATTGGACATTATGAAATGGAAAATTATGAGTTGCTAGATTATTTAGCACCATCGACTTATCGCTTTTTAGAAAAAATGAAAGAACTTAATGAGGTGCAAAAAGAGACTTTAAAATTTTTGAAAAAACTGATTAAGCATCGAAATATTGGTCATCGAGAAATGTTTTTATCCTTTCGAACCAAGCTTGACAAATTAGAAAAAGATCCGCATTCTAGACGAGCACTTTTATATTTGGATTTGATTCCATGGGTGGAAAGTAAAATTCAAAAGAAAAGTATTCGAGCGGTGATTAGAGAAGAATTGAAAAGATAGAAAATTAAAAGTTCAACCCCCAAAATTTATTCTTATGTAATTCATGTTTTTGAAATTCGATAATATTCCTACTTCCTTGAGGTGTTCATTTTTTTTCACCTATTATTAACCCTGATAGCAATCCTATTACTCCACCTGCCAAGGCACTTAACTTCAGGGCTAAAATCAAGCCCCTCCTTGTGAAGAAGAACATGCAGAATAGCTAGCTAAACCCAATAATGCTTCTAACCCTAATCCTACAGCACCACCAATTAAGATACTTTTTACATAATTTTCTTTTTTGATTAAAATCATGATATTCAATTTAAACAAATTGAATATTCCAATTAGGACGAGGAGGTTACTACTTTTGAATACTTTTTTAGTATTTTAGCCATCCTTCTAAAGTAGTTTCATTTAAAAACATTGATTATTTTCACAAAAAAACGATTAAATCTATCCGACAATGAAAAAGAATTTTCTTTTCCTTATTACACTATGCCTTGTAGTTATTTCATGTCAAACAGCTACTAAGGATTCTGCGGTGAAAAAAGATTTCACTTACCCTAAGACGAAAAAAATAGATCATGTCGATACCTATCATGGAGTCGAAGTACCTGACCCGTATCGATGGTTAGAAGATGATTTAGCAGATGATACTAAGACTTGGGTAACTGCTCAAAATGATGTTACTTTTAGTTATCTCAATAGCATTCCTTTCAAAGGAGAGTTGCAAAGTAGAATTGAAAAATTGAATGATTATGAAAAAATATCAGCTCCATTTAAAGAAGGGGCTTATGAATATTTTTACAAAAATGATGGATTACAAGATCATAGCGTTGTATATCGAACACCTGTGGAAGATGAAAAAGCAAAGCCTGAAGTATTTCTTGATCCTAATAATTTTTCAAAAGATGGTACGGTAGCATTACGGAGTATCATATTTACGGAGGATGGAACATTAACTGCACATTTGATTTCGGAAGGTGGATCAGATTGGAGTAAGATTATTATTATGGATGCTATAGAGAAAAGAATTATGGAAGACACTTTGATTGATGTAAAATTTAGTGGAGTGTCATGGAAAGGTAACGAAGGGTTCTATTATAGTAGTTATGATAAACCTGAAGAAGGTAGTCAACTTTCAGGAATGACTCAATACCATAAATTATATTACCATCAAATAGGTACTTCTCAAAGTCAGGATGCAGTTGTCTTTGGAGGTGAAAAACAACCAAATCGATATGTAGGTGGTAGGGTTACTAAAGATGATAATTACTTATTAATTTCTGCTGCACAAAATACAAGTGGTAATCAACTTTTTATTAAAGACTTAAAAAATCCAAGTGCCCCATTAATTCAAATTCAAGATGATTATTTTGCAAGGTTTAATTATGTAACGAATGAGGGAACTACTTTTTATTTCAATACGAATATAGATGCCCCTAATTACAGATTGATAAAAGTTGATTTAAAAAACCCTGCTAAAAAGAATTGGATAGATGTTATTCCGGAAACCGAAAATGTTTTGAGAGTGAATACAGGTGGAGGAAAAATATTTGCAAATTATTTGGTTGATGCTAAGACTTCAATCAAACAATATGATATGAATGGTACATTGGAAAGAGAGGTGGAATTACCTGGAATTGGTTCTGCAAGTGGTTTTGGAGCAAAGGAGGAAGATAAAGATTTTTACTACACATTTACTTCATTTACTTATCCTTCTACCATTTTTAAATATGACATTGCAAGCGGGAATTCAACGTTATATAGAGCGTCTAATGTGAAATTTAGTCCTGATGATTACGAAACAAAACAAGTCTTTTACAAAAGTAAAGATGGAACAAAGATTCCTATGTTTATCGTCCACAAAAAAGGATTAAAGATGGACGGAACAAATCCTACTTATTTGTATGCTTATGGCGGATTTAATGTGAGTTTAACTCCACGTTTTAGTTCTACGAGAATTGCTTGGTTGGAGCAAGGTGGAATTTATGCACAACCAAATCTTCGTGGAGGAGGGGAGTATGGAGAAAAATGGCACTTGGCCGGAACTAAAATGAATAAGCAAAATGTATTCGATGATTTTATAGCAGCTGGTGAATATTTGATTAGTAACAAATATACTTCAAGTGATTATCTAGCAATAGCAGGAGGTTCAAATGGTGGTTTATTAGTAGGTGCAACAATGGCACAAAGACCTGACTTGGCGAAAGTTGCTTTACCAGCTGTAGGTGTAATGGATATGTTACGTTACCATAAATTTACAGCAGGAGCAGGTTGGGCAGCAGATTATGGAACTGCTGATGATTCTCCTGAGATGTTTGAATATTTGAAAAAATACTCTCCTGTTCATACTTTAAAAGAAGGAACTGCGTATCCTGCAACAATGGTTACAACAGCTGATCATGATGATCGAGTTGTTCCTGCCCACTCATTTAAGTTTGCAGCCGAATTACAAGATAGACATGAAGGAGAAAATCCTGTGATAATTAGAATTCAAACGAATGCAGGACATGGTAGTGTCTCAACGAAGCAGCGAATGGAATTGGCTGCGGACAAGTATGCTTTTGTTTGGGAGAATATGGGTTTTACTCCTGATTTTTCTGAAGAGATTGCTAATTAACATCAGTAAATAGTGAATAATTTTATCAATTGGATTATTCCTTTTGTGTGAATTATTCACTATTTATTCTCTACCTCCGAATTTATATTTTCGTAATTCTTCTTTTTGAGCTTGGATACTTTTTTTACGTCCTTTAATAGGAACTTTTATTTTTTTAAGTCCAATTGCTCTTCCAATAAATTATAAAAGGTTTTGTATTTTTTTTTAAGAACTATTAATTTGCCCAATCGAAAATTGGGTTGACAATCATCATTTCCTTCCTTGATTAAAATCATAATATTTGTTTTGCTTAAAAGGATTTTACGCACTTGATAGTTAAAGTTGTAGTGATTGTATGATCCTTAAAATACTCTTACCAATCGTAAATAAAATTTAATCGAATTTGTATTTCTTTAAACAAATGGCAATAATTGATTTTTGCAAAAGTACGAACCAGAATAATACCTACCAATAAAATCATAATTTTTCAAGATTCAACTTGTCTTAGAAATTTGAAAAAAGAACAAAACTAAATAGATCTAAATATTCTACTTACCTCTTGTAGAGAATATGTTTGGCATATTTCAACTGAGATTTTAAAATTCTCCTTTTTTAAAAAGGAAGGAATGGTTATATGTTACATTAAAAAAAGTAATTATACCACGTGAATGTAAAACTCAGGAACACACTTGCCAGATTTTTGCTAACATGATAAAATTTGGACAAAATGGAAGGAGAGAATCCCAACCGACAAAAAGGCTTATATATTCCTCAACTCGAAAAAGATTCTTGTGGAACTGGACTCATCGCAAACCTTAAAGGAAATAAAACTCATCAATTAGTTGAAGATGCCTTGGTCATGTTGCAAAATATGGAGCATCGTGGCGCCTGTGGATATGAAGCTAATACGGGAGATGGAGCAGGAATTTTATTGCAAACTCCTCATGAGTTTTTTGAAAAAAAATGCCAAGAGTTAGGATTTAATCTACCTGAATTTGGCAAGTACGGAGTTGGAGTTATCTTTTTCCCAAAAGATAAAAACTTGCGTAAACAATGTCGAGTATTACTCAATGATTATATCGACGAGATGGAGTTTGAATTACTTGGTTATCGAAAAATCCCAACTGATAATGAAGAGTTAGGGGAGTCCGCTATTTTGGCTGAACCAAGAATGGAACAAGTTTTTTTAAAACCAATAGAGGGTTTAGAACTAAAAGATTTAGAACGAAAATTATACGTTTTAAGAAAATACGCCACTCATAATTTACACCTCACATATCCACAGTCAGATGAAATATTTTACATTACCTCTCTCTCTTATAAGACAATTATTTATAAAGGTCAGCTAACTACTTTTCAGTTAAGACCGTATTTCCCAGATTTACATGATGCACTTTTTAAGTCTGCCATCGCAACTATTCATTCTAGATTTAGTACGAATACACTTCCAAAATGGAAGTTAGCTCAGCCATTTAGATATATCGCTCATAATGGTGAAATCAATACAATAAAAGGAAATTTGAATTGGTGGAAATCGCGTGAAACCCAATTGGCATCGGAGATTTTTACAGAAGATGAAATGGAAAAATTAAGTCCAATTTGTGGAACTGGTTTGTCAGATTCTGGAAGTTTTGATAACGTATTAGAGTTTTTAGTTTTGAGTGGGAAATCTTTGCCACATGCTTTGATGATGATGATTCCTGAGGCATGGCAACATGATGATCAAATGTCAGATTATAAAAAAGCATTTTATGATTATCACGAAAATTTAATCGAACCTTGGGATGGTCCAGCATCAATTTGTTTTACTGATGGAATTTTAGTTGGAGCAACATTAGATCGAAATGGTTTGCGTCCTTCAAGGTATTGTTTGACTGATGATGATGTATTAATTGTAGCTTCGGAGGCAGGTGCTTTGCCAGTTGATCCGTCAACAATTATTTCGAAAGGTAGATTACAGCCAGGAAAAATGTTGATTGCAGACTTAGATGAAAATAGGATCATCGGTGATGAAGAATTAAAAAATGTTGTTTGCCAAAGACTACCTTATCGAGAGTGGTTAAATGAAAATAAATTAGAACTTAAAGACATCCCTTCCTACAAAAAAGGCTCTCAATTTATGAGCCAACATAACTTGCTTCAATTGCAAAAATTGTATGGCTACACTAAAGAAGATTTGAAATTTATTCTTGGGCCAATGGTTATAGCTGGAAAGGAACCAATTGGTTCAATGGGAACAGATACGCCACTTGCGATACTTTCACAACAACCTCAACACTTAGCGAATTACTTCAAACAATTATTTGCCCAAGTAACAAACCCTCCAATTGACCCAATCCGTGAATATAGTGTTATGTCTCTGTATTCAAAACTTGGGAGCCAAAATAATATTTTAAAGTTAGATGCTTCTCATGCAAAATCAATCCATCTTTCTCAACCATTATTGAGCACAGAAAATCTTTTAAAAATAAAGCATTTGCGTAATGATGATTACAAAACTGGAGTCATCGAATTAGTTTTCAAACCAGATGGTCAAAAAGGAAGATTGAGAGCAGCGATAGATCATATCTGCGCAATTGCGGAAGATCTCATTCGAAATGGAGCTAATATTTTGGTTTTATCCGACTGCTCTGCGAGCAATAATTTAGCCCCAATTCCAACACTATTAGCAACCGGGGCAATTCATCATCACTTAATTCGGGAAGGATTAAGAACAAAAACTTCCATAGTTGTAGAAGGAGGAGATATTTGGGAAACTCATCATTATGCCACTTTGATAGGTTATGGTGCTGATGCAATAAGTCCCTATTTGGCATTTTATACTATTGATGAGTTGCATGAGAAAAAATTATTTGAGCCAGAATATTCTCGCGAAGATTTACAGAAAAAATATATTAAAGCGATAGGAAAAGGGTTATTGAAGATCATGTCTAAAAATGGAATTTCAACTTTACAATCCTACAAAGGCGCTCAGATTTTTGAAGCATTAGGAATAAACTCAAAAGTAATTCATCATTGTTTTTCTGGAACAGTTTCGAGATTGCAAGGATTGGGTTTTGATGGAATAGCAAAAGAAGTTTTAGAAAAATTTGCCAAAGCCTATCCTGAAAAATCACCTAAGAATGATGTTTTAGAAAATGGAGGAATTTACGCTTGGCGAGAAGATGGAGAGTTTCATTTATTCAATCCACAGACGATTCATCTGTTGCAATATGCTACTCGAAAGGGAGATCATGATGCCTTTAAAAAATATTCAAAGTTAATAGATGAACGTGCTGAAAAAGCTTGTACGCTTCGAGGACTTTTAGATTTTAGAAAAAGTGAACCGATAGCTTTGGAAGAAGTCGAACCTGTTGAAGAAATTTTTAAACGCTTTGCCACAGGTGCTATGTCGTTTGGTTCTATTTCACATGAAGCACATTCAACTTTGGCAATTGCCATGAATCGAATTGGAGGAAGAAGTAATAGTGGCGAAGGAGGAGAGGATGTCAGTCGTTTTGAAAAAAAGAAAAATGGAGACTGGGAAAGATCAGCCATTAAGCAAGTGGCAAGTGGAAGATTTGGAGTGACGAGTCATTATTTGACAAATGCAGATGAATTGCAAATCAAAATGGCACAAGGTGCGAAGCCAGGAGAAGGTGGTCAACTTCCAGGACACAAAGTGGATGATTGGATTGGCCGAGTTCGAAATTCAACTCCAGGCGTTGGTTTAATTTCACCTCCTCCTCATCATGATATTTATTCGATTGAAGATTTAGCTCAGCTTATTTTTGATTTGAAAAATGCCAATCGATCAGCTCGTATAAATGTGAAATTAGTTTCCAAAACAGGAGTTGGAATCATTGCTTCTGGAGTGGCGAAAGCACATGCGGATGCTATTTTGATTTCAGGTCATGATGGTGGAACAGGTGCTTCACCTTTAACTTCAGTTCGTCATGCAGGATTGCCGTGGGAACTTGGACTGGCAGAATCTCATCAAACTTTAGTAAAAAATAAATTACGTGATCGAGTAGTTTTACAAACGGATGGACAAATTCGAACTGGTCGAGATTTAGCAATTGCGACATTACTTGGTGCAGAAGAGTGGGGCGTTGCAACCGCAGCATTGGTCGTCGAAGGTTGTATCATGATGCGAAAATGCCACATGAATACTTGTCCTGTTGGAATCGCCACTCAAAACCCTGATCTACGTAAACGATTCACAGCCAAGCCAGAACATATAATTAATTTCTTTACTTTTTTGGCGGAAGACTTACGAAAGTACATGGCTCAATTAGGCTTCAGAACAGTCAATGAGATGGTTGGAAAAGTAGAATTATTAAAAACTAAAAAAGCTATTTCAAATTGGAAATATAAATCTTTAGACTTGAGCCCTATACTTTTTAAAGAACCGGTTGATGATTCAATTGGACAATATAAACAAGTGGAACAAGATCATGGCTTGAAAGGAATATTGGACTGGAAGCTTTTAAGTCATATTGGAAAAAGTCTCGATGAAGGAAAAAAATCATTTACTACTTTCTTTGTCAAGAATACAGATCGTGCAGTTGGAACACTTTTGTCTAATGAAATTTCAAAACGATATGGTCTAGAAGGTTTGCCAGAAGATACTTATAGTTTTAGATTTAAAGGATCGGCAGGACAGAGTTTTGGCGCTTTTTCAGTTCAAGGATTGACTTTTACCTTAGAAGGAGAATCGAATGATTATTTTGGAAAAGGCCTATCGGGGGCAAAATTAATTGTTGTTCCAGATCGTGATGCACCTTTCGAAGCAGGAAAAAATATCATCATTGGTAATGTTGCTTTTTATGGAGCGACTTCTGGAAAAGCATTTATCAAAGGTTTAGCAGGTGAAAGATTTGCTGTTCGAAATTCAGGTGTTCACGCTGTAGTTGAAGGAATAGGAGATCATGGTTGTGAGTATATGACTGGAGGAGTTGTTGTTGTTTTAGGAAAAACAGGAAGAAATTTTGCAGCAGGCATGTCAGGTGGTATTGCCTAT
>CAJQQY010000459.1 GCA_905480595.1 uncultured Saprospiraceae bacterium
CATTATCAAATCTTGGAAGTACATTGTTAGAAAAATAATCCGTCGTCAAATCTGCATATCGCATCTCCTCCCCTTCTAGTCGATATCCGACCACCACATGGTCAAAAGCCAATACCGAAGGTCGAGATTCTTGTTGTGTGAAATCACTCGTCCGAACCAAAACATAGTATGCTTCAATGTCTAATTCTCGTAACATCGAAATCATTAATGACGCCACATCCTTGCAATCACCTATACCACCGCAAATTGTTTTAGAAGGCTTCTTAGGAACATAGTTCGAATTCAAAAATGATACGTGAGAGTAGGTAATTCCAGTTGTTAAATAATTATAAACTGCTCGAACTTTCTCTTCATCATTCATATCATCATTAACAATTTTTGCTAATTTATTTTTGACTTCATAATTGGCTTCAAGTCTTCTATAAGTTTTTCGTTCGTACCATTTTACTACTTTTTTCCAATTAGGTTGTGTACTTACCATTAGCCAAGCGAACTTATCCATTTTATCCAAAACAGATTCTTCATGTACATTCTTGGGAGTGTCATTATTTTTCCAAGTATAAATTTTCACTTCATCTTTCACTCGAATTTCCGGATCACAATTCACTTTATTACAAACATAATTAAGCGTTTTTTCTTTTGGTAAAATAATTTCAAAAACACTTTTGTAAATAGGAACCTCCATTGACAACCAAGCCATGTGATACATTTCATTTGGAATTTCACGAGTCATATCTCCATTAGAAAAACCTTCAATTTGGATTAAATCACCTGGCTGCAAATTTTGAAAAACTACGAGATTCCAATTACGAGAAGGAGTAACTTCTGAGCCATCTTCCTTGATAACTTTCACTTTTCCTATTTCTCCTAAAAAACTAAAATCAGCTTCCGTCCAATAATTGACACCTGCTGAATTCAGTATTTTTATCCATAGTTTTTGATGATAATTCAATCTATTTTCTGCGTTCAAAGTCGCTTGCACATTATACATCAAAATCAAAGATTCAGCGTTTTGATATTTCTTTTCCCAATTTTTATCTTTTTGTAATTTTGTTGTTATAAATTTTTGAAAATATTTTTTTGGAGATTCCAAACCTTCAATTCCCTTTATTTTCTTGTTTAATCTATTCAAGACATAATTTCCTTTTTGGGTAGCTAAATCAATTTTTTTGGCAGCTTGGAAATATTTAAGAGCAGTATCTTCTTCCTTCTTTTCTAAATAAATATCTCCGATTTTTTCGATCGTTCGAGAATGATATGGGTTTAGAATTAATACTTTTTCAAAAAGAGTAATCGCTTCATTCCATCTTTTTTGTGTAATCAAAAAATCAGCTTTCTCTTTTAGATAATACGATCGATACGGCAACATCTCAATCAAGTCATCATATAATTTGATTACTTTTTTATCATTATTTTTTTCTTTATAAAAAGCAATCGCATTCAAATGATCATATTCATCAAATTGAAATCTCATCTTTTCAATAGCAGCAATTCCTTTCTTTTCTATTTGTTTTTTCGCTTCATGTTCATAGTCTATTTCAACATTTCCATCATTTGTCAGATAGTTTAAAAACAAATCTCTGTATCCTGAATTTGGATATTCTGCTAAGAAATTACGAACGAAATCTTTTTGTTCTCCTCGTTTTCCATGCTCACTCAACCAACCTAAATATGCAATTAAAGCATCCTTATGAGTTGGTGAAAAATATAAAATTTGTTTAATTCTTGAATAATAATTAGCTAATTCATTTTTCTGATCTACTTTTTCTAATTGATTAATAAGGCTTGCAATTACCGGTGTTTTAGTTAAATCCAAGTCACTTAACATTGCCTCTGCTATTTCTCCTTTATCATTTGCAGCTAATAATTTGGCGAACAAAAATTTAAAATAAAATTCATTTTTATGTACTTTCATTTTGGAACAAAACCACTCCTCTCCTTCTTCCCCCAATCCCATTAACAAATACATTTTAGCTAATAAATAATAATTTTTCCAATCTGTAGAATCTGATTCTATTTTATCTTGAAAAGATTTTATCCATTGCTTTTCTATAATTTTGGGCTCATATTTTCGGGTTTTATTTTTTCCAAAAAAATCGCTCGTGATGTTTTCAATTAACTTCCCTTCCTGATCAGTTACTCGTAAAGTGAACTTTGCTCTTTGACTTCCTCTACTTTTATAATTTTTATTTTTCAACGAACTTCTATGAAAACTCTCCTCAAGATTTGAGTTAATTTCACCTTCATCATATTGATCATTGAAACTGAAATACAATTTACTTTTACTTGCTTCTTCCACGTAAGGTGATGACTTGACAAGCACTCGATGTATTCCTTTTTTCAACATCACTTCAATAATTTCGCCATCTCTCCAATAATTTAAATTATCCTTTTTATCAAAAATCAAATCATCATCCAACCATATTTTCATTGGTGTAGTTCGACCAATCCGAAGTTGAACGGTTTCCTCTTTTTCTAAATTTAAAAAGGTATTGGCATAGTAAGTTCCATGCCTTTGATAAGCCAAATTTTCACTAAAATTAATTTCTCCATTTGGTGCTCGTTGAATCCGTTGCACCCATTTCATTTCTAAACCATTTTCATTTTTATAAATTCTGTTTGATTTAAAACTTTCAATTTCCAAAGGTTGCTGTTCAATATGTCCGCTTCCTGAAACATTATCAAAAGGACCAACTACACTCCAATTAAAATCTTGGATCACCGATTGAATCGTTGCAAAACTCTTTTCAAAATTTCTGTTTTTAAATTCCTTTTCAGCTTTTACTATAATTGCTTTGAGTTGAAATGATGGGTCAAGTTTTTTAACTAAAATTTGCTCTGGCGAACCTTCATATAAATGTTTAAACAAGGCAAAATTTTCATTGCTCCAAGTAGCTTCTATTATTTGATTTGCATATTTTTTATAACTTAATTGATCTTGCAAAACTTCAGAAACAAACAACATCCCACACAAGGCATCTTCATCTTGTGGATCTTGTTCCAGTACTTTTACAAATTCTGATTTAGCAGCTAATAGTTGATGTTCACGAAGTAGATCCCAACCAGTCGATTGGCTGTTGGATTCAAGAAAAGATAGGAATACAAATAAAGCAACAAGTGCCAATTTAAGTTTTGGAAATTGCATAGTAGTGTGTTCACTTCGAGGGGAAGATTCGTAAATGGGGAGGAAAAGTTAATTCAACTTGAAGGGAGGAATATTTTAAAGGAGAGAATACTTTATCATCTTAAGATAAATTCTTTTGTGCAAAAAGTAAATATGTACAATGTATTTTTAATTATGCCATGTGAAGATATTTCCAAAGTTCTTTGGAAGATTTGATTAGATTATTATCCCACAATGAATGAAAATTTTATGTCGATAAGTCTTCTACTTCTACCAAAAACCATTCTCCATCCTTTAATTCAAAAACATAAGTTATTTTAATTCCATTTTCGATTCCTTTAAATTCAACGAAGCCTTTATTCTCTTTTTCCTTTTCAAAATACCGCATCGAATAATCATCCGTAGATTCTAAAATAATTCTCCACCAATCTTTGGCTTCTACTATTTTTTCAACTTCCTTTAAACTTTCATTTAGATGTCTTTTCCTCAAAGGAAATACTACTCTACTCTCTTGAAATAAACTATCTAATGAGAATTTTTCAATAAAGGATTCAAACGTTTCATTGTTCGAAAAATCATACATCAAAGTCCCTTTCGGAATCTCTTCCTGATAACTCTCTGTTGAGCGTTGATTAAACTCCTCAGAAGGTGGTGTTCCAAGGCAACTCTCAAATAAGGCAATAAAACTAAAAACACAGAGGTAAAATAAAATCGCTTTCATATTTTCAGGAATTGGTTTATAGTTCAAATTAACAAAAAAGCATCTTGTGAATTGTACACAAGATGCTTTTTTCTGTAAAAGATTTTTCACTTATTGATCTTTTGAAGCAGTTTCTTCTTCTTTTTTGACCAATCGATTCTTTCCCTGCAATTCATAATTCTCAGGAATATATAATTTCATTTTTACAATCTCGTAAATTATGGAATCTTTATACTTCATTCCTTTTCTCACTTTATCTTTCGAAGTTAAGATTAATGTTTCTTTTTCACCTGATTTTTCAACGCTATATCTACCTTCTCTTACATAAAAGTCTAAAACATGTTGTGCTCCACTTTCCAAAGTTGCTGAGGTCACAATCATAATATTGTTACTTGACCATTCTTCCACTTCAAACTCATCAAAAATATCCAATTCAACTTGAGTATTTTCATCTGATAACTCAAACGTTTGATGAAGAGTTTTTTCAACTTGAGCACTTGCCAGAAGTCCAATCGAACTCAATAATATGGTGAAGATATATTTCATAAAATAATATTTTATCTAAGTGTTGAATCACAAATTTGACTCCAAAAATAGCTGAATTGTAACAAAAGAAAAAGGGTATAACACTTATTTAACTAAATGTCATACCCTTCTATAAACGAAGATTAAACGATGATCTTATAATTCCGATGAATTTTTATCAGCTGTACTATTAACTGATGATTCATTCGATAATTTTACAACTACGTCTGCAGGAGCAAAAACGGTATATGAGATTTTTTCAGTCAATTCAATTCCTCCTACTTTTACTCTTTTCTCTAGACTTGGCATACTCAAAACAAATTCGTCATCTTCTACCGATCCAATCAAATTATATCTTTTAGCTTTAATCAAAGAACACAATATAGAAGATGATCCATTCATCAATTCAATTGCCATTTGAACACGGATGATATCACCTTTATGCTCCTTTACTTCCACATCTCCATCTACATCCATTAAAACAATTGTATTACCTTTTAGGTTAAATGATTTGATTAAAGTTTTTTCTGCTTGCTGTGCTACAGCTGTGCTTGCAATCATTATTGCTAACAATACGGTGGTAAAAATTTTTAGTGTTTTCATGATAAACAGGTTTTGATGATGTTTTTTTAATTTAAGCTTTATATTTCGTAATGTCAAATTATAGCAAAATTATATTCTTAATTATTTAAAGATTGCCTAATTTTCAATAAACGCTCTAATATTGCTTCCAACCGGTCAAGAGGAAGCATATTTGCTCCATCTGATTGCGCCTTAGAAGGATCTGGATGGGTTTCGATAAATAAACCATCCGCACCTACTGCAATTCCCGCTTTAGCAATGGTTTCGATCAAAGCTGGTTTTCCGCCCGTCACTCCACTTGCTTGATTTGGCTGTTGTAAAGAGTGTGTGCAATCCAAAACTACTGGAGCACCAAAACTTTGCATTTGAGGAATTCCTCGAAAATCAACGACTAAATCTTGGTAACCGAAAGTAGTTCCTCTCTCTGTCAACCATACTTTATCATTTCCAGATTGAACAACTTTGTCCATAGCAAATTTCATTGCATCAGAACTTACAAATTGTCCTTTTTTGATATTGACAATTTTACCAGTTTTTGCAGCAGCAACTAACAAATTAGTTTGGCGACACAAAAACGCAGGAATTTGAAGTATGTCAACATATTGAGCAGCCATTGCTGCTTCTTCCTCTGTGTGAATATCGGTAGTTACAGGTAGGTTGAGTTTTTCTCCAACTTCTTTAAGTATGTTCAACGCTTTCTCATCTCCAATACCTGTAAAAGAATCCAATCTGGAACGATTCGCTTTTCGATACGAACCTTTAAAAATATATGGAATTTCTAATCGTTCACAAATTCCACTTACTTTTTCCGCTATTTCAAATGCCATTTCTCGGCTTTCAATAGCACAAGGTCCAGCAATTAAGAAAAAATGATTACGATCTAAATGTTTGATTTTTGGTACTTGGTTTAACATCACTTGTTTAGGTTTGTAATTAAATAATGAAAATTGGTGAACTTAGAACACTTTAATTTTTTCAAAAAACAATAATTTATTTAAAAGAAAATATATATTATTTTTGAAATGTGTTTTTGGGAAGTAAAATTTTACTCTCGCAAAAACGCTTAGTTGTAAAGTATAAAATTCGATTGATTTTTTTCAATAAACCTTTACGCCTTTGCGAGAATAAGACCATTTTGAGTTTTCATAAACATTACAAACCTACTTTCTTATGTTTCTCATTTTGTATGTAAAAAAGCAACTTTTTGCTTTCTTTGTTTTGGCTTTATATTCTTTGCTATTAGAACACAAATGTAGAATGAATAGTTCACTAAAAAAAGCATTTTTACGAAATTTTATTCTAAATAAAAGTTTTAAAGTATTTAAAAACAAAATTTAATTTTAAATAAAAAACTAAAACCAATTATAATTCAAATAATTTGAAGTTAAAAAAATATATTTTCGGTTTTAAAAACACTTACCAAATTCAATTTTTTTATCAAAAATGGAAGAAAAAACGGCTATAAAAAATTACTACGATCAATTAGCTTCAGAATATGATGATGACCGCTTCAATAACTCTTATGGACAATACCTTCACTTTCAGGAACGACAAATTCTAGTGCAGAGGTTGGGTAATATTTCAAAAAAATCAATTTTAGATATGGGTTGTGGAACTGGCCGTTTTTTAGATTTTGCAGAAAATGGAGTAGACTTTAGTGAAGGAATGTTAGGTGAAGCTCAAATAAAATTTCCTAATCATAAACTTACAGTAAGCGATATTTCAAAAATGCCTTTTGAAAATGAATCGTTTGAGGCAATTTATAGTTTGCATGTTTTTATGCACCTGGATTTAGGGACGATTGAAAAAACAATTCAGGAAGCCCATCGAATATTAAAACCAGATGGTGTTTTGATTTTTGATTTTCCATCCCAAGACCGAAGGCAATTGATTAATTATCAGAAAGACGGTTGGCATGGAAATACTGCTTTGAATGTTGATTCAATAAAAAAATTGATTGGCGATTTATTTGAAGTGGAAGGTTATGAAGGTGTATTGTTTTTTCCAATCCATCGAGTTCCAGTTGTGTTTCGTTCGTTTTTTAGAACTCTAGATTCTTGGTTGTGCAAATCCTTTTTGAAAAAATGGGCTTCATATCATTTTGTATTTTTAAGGAAAAAGTAATTTTGAACCACAAAAGGCACAAAAGAGGAAAGACTTTTGTGCCTTTTGTGGTTCAAACAAAGAATAAACTAATATTTGAAAAAACTAATTCCACCTCATCTTCGTCTACGACTTCGAGTACTTTTTACCTTCGTAAAAGATCTACTCTCCTTTCGCTATTTTTCTTTTGTTAAAAAAAATTCACCTAGCGTTTCCTTTCCTCGACAAATTTCGATGAGTCAACCCATTCGAAAAAATGATTATTCTGAAAACAAAAAACATAATCTTCAACTAGCTATTCAGAAAATTGAAAACTTGGAAATTTCACCTCAACAAATTTTTTCTTATTGGCATTTGATTCCTCAACCTACTCCTCAAAATGGTTTTAAAAAAGGGAGGAACTTGGTTGGCAATAAATTAGACGTAGATTATGGTGGCGGACTTTGTCAGTTGAGTGGAATCATGTATTACTTGGTTCTCGAAGCTGGCTTAGAAGTTTTGGAAAGACATCCACATAGCTTGGATATTTATACGGAAGAAAATCGGTACACTCCAATGGGATCGGATGCAACAGTCGTTTATGGACATAAAGATTTAAGATTTTTGAATTGTTTTAATTTTCCGATTTCCTTTCAATTTGAAATTTTGGAAAAAGAAATTATAATGCATTTATGTGCCGAAGAATCCATAGTAAAATGTGCCCTTGAGTTTTTTATAGAAAAAAAAGAAAATGGAAAATGGGTGAAAGTAACTCGCGAGAAAAATGGAATAAAGGAAAACTCTTCCGATAATTTTTATAAAAATCTACATTGATTTATTAAAATAAAAAGGCGTAACAAAACTAGAGTCTTATTACGCGCTTTAAAATCGATGTTTAGGAAAAATTGTTTTTCCAAACTTCTTTACTCTCTTAGTATCCAAGCATTAGGATGATATTTGGCTCTTAACTTTCGAAGCTCTCTTTCTTTTTTACTTTCGCTGGTGTAAGTAAATTTTGCTCCTACACTAGTCAAGCCTTTTTCCTCACTCCATTCTTGGTATGATTCGTAGCCATCATCTTCAAGTTTACGAACCATTTTATCTATATTTTTTTTACTTCCAAATTGCCCAACAATTATGATACACTCATTATCTGAAGCAGTATTTCCACTAATATTTGAACTTGGTTCATCTTCCTCAATTGGATCATCCACTTCAGCTGAATTTGAATTTCCAGCAGCAATATCTTCTTCTAACCTTTGGTCATTTTCAGAGTTAGAATCTTGAGGCAATTCTGTAGTTTCAGAATCATTAATTGAATAAGGTGGTTTTACATTGACATTTTTATCGTCATTCACAGACTTTGAATTTGTCAGTTTATCACTTTCAGCAGTTTTAGAATCTTTTCCTCCTAACATATAATAACTCAAAGCAATTAAAGCAACTGATAGTAAAATCAATAATGGCATTGTCATTTGTGCCCATTTGAAGAAACGTTTATCTTCCTTCACCGGAATTCCTCCCACTCGAATTTCTTCAGGTGTTTGTTTTGGTTCAGGAGTTGGTTCGTCAAAAATTGGAGTTTTGACTTCCGAAGACTCCGAAGGAGCATTCGTCAAATCAAGAGATGCTGCTGCTTTTGTTGCAGTTTCTTTTTTGACTGACTCACTTCTTGAGAAAGGATGAATTTCGATAGTTGGCAATCCAAATGCACCAGCATTAAAATTAGTATCGTAAGGTAAAAACTGAAGTGACTTATTATAATCTTTATAAATTCTTCCGACCTTTGGAA
This sequence comes from uncultured Saprospiraceae bacterium, assembly GCA_905480595.1. Classification (GTDB taxonomy): domain Bacteria; phylum Bacteroidota; class Bacteroidia; order Chitinophagales; family Saprospiraceae; genus CAJQQY01. The sequence goes on from CAJQQY010000459.1 coordinate 8,806, forward strand.
ATTCTACAATTTCTTTTTTCTCAATTTTAGCTTCTATTTCAGCAACAAAACCTTCAACAATTTTATATGCTTCTTCTAATGTGCAATTGTTTTGGCTTTTGATATAATCTACCAAAACGCCATCGTTGATCGTCAAATTTTTATTGAAAGAAGGAACTTTATTTGGAGGAGAAATGGTCGATTTAATATGGTCTATATTCGCAGGTTGTTGTTGAAGTTCGAACCCTCCAAAGCCAGGTACAATAACTGAGTTCTTTTCGAAAAGCAACTCATTTATACTAGAAGCTACGTCGTATGCCATGATCTAAAATTTTACGGTTTCCCTTCATTTCCATTCTGGGGAGATGGGAGTTATAATATGTTTAATTTTTGAAGTGCAAAAGTACCACTTTTTTCATAAAAGTAAAAACTAGTTGTGTAAGTCATTGATTATCAAGTAACAATAGAACTCCTACGTTCCATGATGATTGTATCATTCCATTTCCCATTTCTTTGAGCGATACGCTCTCTCTTTCCGATGACTCTAAAACCAAATTTTTCATGTAAATAAAGGCTTGGTTTATTTTGTGGGAAAATACTTGACTGTAAGGTCCAAAAGTTTTCCTTTTCTGAAACTTCAATCAAAGCTGCCATTAAAGCAGAACCAATTCCTTTTCTGGGATGCTTTAAATCTCGATAAATAGTAACTTCAGCAACACCACGATATACGTATCGCTTGGAAGCAGCTGATAATACAGCCCATCCTAAAATTTTATTTTCATGTTCTAAAACTAATCTACAGGTAGGTAAAAATTTAGCATTCCAAGTTTCCCAGTCGGGAACTTCGGTTTCGAAAGTGGCAAATCCAGTATCGATTCCTTCTTGGTAAATATGTCGAACGGAAGGCCAATCTTCTTTTTGGAGGGGACGGATTTTCATGACGTGAGTGGTTTGTTTTTGAATATCGAATAACGATTTAGGAACAAGGAATTTCGAAGTTTGACGATACTTCTCAAATCCTTTTTCCTAAATCGTTATTCGATATTCAAAAAATTCTAGCAACATTTCTTAGCAGTCAGCCCTAATTCAACCATTTCTGACGATGGACTTCCACAACACCCTCCACTATTTCCTTGCGCAATTTCCAATGCAACTCGTGGTTTACAAACTGTAGGAGGAACAAATAATTTTACTACAATTTTATTGTCAGTATTTTCTACAGCTTGAACTTTATAAACTGAAGTTAATAAATCAGCATGTCCCCATTCAAAGAAAATTGGAGTATCTCTTTTAAGGGCAGTTTTGGAATCAACGATATTAAAAATCTTTAGGGCTTTTTCTGTTTCCATGGCTCTATCTTTTTCCTCTTCACCACTAATCCATAGTTGAACAACAGTCTCGTCGTAAGAATGTGCAAATCCTCCACAGTCCACAGAATCAACATGCATAGTTTTCACTTCGGTAATATGGTAAGCCATAGGAACAAATTCATTTTGTTTGTATTCAAACATCAATTCTTTTCCTTCATTTTGATCGAGTAAATCAAGAAATTCTCCTGTATTCATAATTCGAAATTTTATTAATTAAAAATATATTAATCGTATAAAAACGATAATTAAAGTCAAAAAAAATCTTTTTAGATTAACAACATCCTTTAAATTTCTCAGTCAATACTTTAAATAAATTCCCCATTTCCATCCACACTTTTGGATTGATGCAATAGCAAGTTCTAGTTCCTTCAATATCTCCTTGCAAAATCCCAACACGCTTTAATTCTTTCAAATGCTGCGAGACTGTTGATTGCGAAAGTGGCAATTCATCAACGATATCTCCACACACACAACTATTCTTTTTTATTAAATAAAGTAAAATAGAAACACGCGCAGGATGAGAAATTGCTTTTGCTAAATCTGCAATTCTATTCTCTTCATCAGTAAATAAATTTTTCTTTGCAACTGCCATACTAAATTATTTAATCGTAAAAATACGATAATTAAATTGTAATGCAAATTTTTCTAAAAAAAATGATCCTGATGAGAAGAAATCATCAGGATCATTTTTAATTATTTACTTGAAAAAGGAAAATTATTTTCCCTTAAATTCGGCTTTTCTTCTTTCCACAAATGCTTTTGCTCCTTCCTTAAAATCTTCTGTGTGAGATACTGTTCCAAAAGATCTAACTTCTGAATCAAACCCATCAATCACTCCATTGTATGCATCATCTACACACTCAATAATTTTAGCCACCGCAATTGGAGCCTTTGATGCGATCTTTTCAATAATCTCTTTTGCCTTTTTTACTTCTTCTCCATGAGGAACAACATGATTTACTAAACCAATTCGATAAGCTTCATCTGCTCCAATCATATCACCTGTCATTAAATATTCTAAAGCTCGACCACGACCAATTAATTGAGGCAATCGTTGTGTCCC
>CAJQQY010000460.1 GCA_905480595.1 uncultured Saprospiraceae bacterium
TGTCCGCACCTTTGCCCCAAGTACTCGTTCCATCATAAGGAATAGAGGTGAGGGAAATTTGAGCAATTTCTGGATTAGCGTATTCTTCTTGGATTCCTGCAAATGTTTTGTTAGACATTTTTAGTTTTTAGTTTTAATTCATAAAAATCTTTCCGACGATCTTTGAGATTTCGAACACTACCGAAGTTGTGTAATTCCAATAATGGATTAATATCTACATCTGCAATTAAAGTCATTTCGGTATTGGGAGTTGCTTCAGCTTTGACTCCATTGGTTGGGAATGCGAAATCACAAGGTGTAAATACTGCTGCTTGAGCAAATTGAATATCCATATTATTTACCTTCGGTAAATTGCCCACACACCCAGCAATCGCTACATAACATTCATTTTCGATAGCTCTAGCTTGAGCGCAACTGCGCACTCTCATATATCCATTTTGAGTATCCGTCAAAAATGGAACGAACAAAATTTGCATACCATCATCAGCCATTAATCGAGATAATTCTGGAAATTCCACATCATAACAGATCAATACTCCAATTTTTCCGCAGTCAGTATCGAAGACTTTTAATGCATCTCCACCGACCATTCCCCAGCTACTTTTTTCGGAGGGTGTGATATGAATTTTTTCATACTTTTCAGTAGTGCCATCTCTTCGGCAGAGATAACCGACATTGAGTAATTTTCCATCTGCTTGCAATTCTGGCATGGAACCCGTGATAATATTTACATTATACCCCATGGCTAATTCTGAGAATTTATCCCGAAGCGGCTCGGTAAATTCTGCTAATTTTCGAATAGCTTCAGCAGCAGAAAAACCATTAAAGGGAGCCATCAAAGGGGCATTGAAAAATTCAGGAAACAGCACAAAGTCACTCTGATAATCACTTACTGCATCAATAAAATATTCAGCTTGTTCAACAAAACTATCAAAACTTGGAAAGTGCCTCATTTGCCATTGTACTAAACCTAATCGGATAGTTGTTTTTTGAACATTGACGAGCATTTCTTTTTCTTGAAAATAAATATTATTCCATTCCATCAAAGTAGCATACTCCAATGACGATTCATCACCCTCCAAATAGTTGGTCAAGATTTTTCGTACATGAAAATCATTCGAAATTTGAAAACTCAAAACTGGGTCATGAATTTCTTTATTTTTTACTTTTTGAATGTACTCTTTAGGTTTTAGTTCCTTAGCGTATTCATTGTAATTTGGAATACGTCCACCGAAAAGAATAGCTCTCAAGTTTAAGTTTTCACACAATTCTTTTCGAGCATCATACAATCTTCTGCCTAATCGAAGTCCTCGATATTCAGGATGAATAAAAACATCTATTCCATACAAAACATCTCCTCCAGCATTGTGAGTATCGAAACTATAACCACCTGTAATCTGCTCATAGTTATGATTGTCGCCCATTTTTTTATAATCAATAATTAACGACAAAGCTACTCCAACCACTCGATTTTCATAGACAATACAAAGTTGCCCCTCTGGAAAAATATTCAATAAATTTTGAATATGATATTCCTTCCAATGAGAATTTTCTAAATCATCATAGGCCTTCTGCATGGAAATTTTTAAATCCAAATAATCCTCAATTTGAAGATTTCGCAGTTCTATGGTTGCTGTTTCGTTCATTTTTTTATGAAATTTTAATAACCCAAAATTCGAAGCATATCCTCTGGTTGCTGTTCTTCTCGATAAACTTGAGAAACAAAATTCCCTGTTTTATCTCTATCAATAACAATCAATTTTGGTGAAGGAATCAAACAATGTTTGATGCCTCCATAACCACTTATGGCATCTTGATAAGCACCCGTATGAAAGAATCCGACATATAAGGGTTCTTTGTCATTGTTATCATGTATGGGCAAATGTATCTGCTGATTGAGTTCATCAGAGTTGTAGTAATCAGAATGGTCACAGCTAATTCCACCAATATTGACCCGTTGATATTCTTTGTTCCATTTATTGACTGGTAGTAAAATAAACTTCTCCAAAATACTCCAAGCATCAGGAATGGTATTCATTAAACTGTTGTTGATGATGTACCAATGTTCAGCATCACTTTGTTTTTTATGTTCTAATACTTCAAAGATAACTGCGCCACTTTCGCCTACTGTATATTTACCAAATTCTGTAAAAATATCAGGTTCTTGAATCCCTTCCTCTTCACAAGTCTCCTTAATATTTCTGACGATTTCGTTGACTATATATTTGTAATCATACTCAAATCCTAAGGTGTTTTTTATAGGAAAACCACCACCTAAATTTAAGGCACGTAATTCAGGACAAATTTTTTTCAACTCCACAAACATCTTTAATCCTTTTTGAAATTCTCCCCAATAATAGAAATTATCCTTGATTCCAGAATCCACAAAAAAGTGTAACATCTTGAGTTCCAAATTTTTGCTTTTTGCAATGTGGTTTTTAAAAAAATCTAAAATCTCTTTCGGTTGAATGCCAAGACGAGAAGTATAGTAATCCGACTTAGGTTGCAAGTCAGTAGCCATACGGATTCCTATTTTTAACTTTACATCCAGCGCTTCAAAACGTTTTAATTCCAGCATGCTATCCAAAATAGTTATGCTGTTTTTAAAGCCTAACTCGTTGACTTTTAGTATTTTACGAATGTAGTCTTCTGTTTTGTATCCATTATGAACCAAGACGGTAGAAGTATTAATCTTGCCTTGTTCGTATAGTTTTAAAATTAAGTCAATATCAAAACTAGAAGAAGTTTCGAGGTGAACATCATGTTTTATTGCCTCAGAAATAACGTGTTGAAAATGACAACACTTCGTACAATAACAATAATAATAATCACCCTTGTAACTATTGGAACGCATTGCTTTTTTAAATAAATTCTTGGCCTTTTTGATTTGGTCGCCAATCTTTGGCAAGTAGGAAAGTTTAAATGGCGTACCATATTCTTCTATCAAATGCTGTAGAGATACGCCATGAAAATAGAGATATCCATCTTTGATATCGAAGCCTTCTTGAGGAAAATAATAGGTTTGGTCAATTAAATCAGAATAGGTATTTTTCATTTCCTAAATGTATTCTTTGTTTATATTTTAGTGTATTTAAAAAAGAGCGCAATGTGGTGGGAAAATCTGAATAAAATCTGAATTTTTTAGAGTTGGCTAAAACTTAATTTCACCCGGAAAATGAAGGGAAAAATATACTGTTTATTTTTCTTCCCATCCTATAAATAACTCATCCACTACTTCAACCTTTTTATGAAAAAGGAATTTTAGACCTTGCCTATTTCGATGCTATAGCCGCAAAGAAATTTATTTGTAATATTCGGCCAAAACTCTTTATTCTCCTAAATCTTCAAAATTTATTCAGAATTCCTCCTTTATCTTGCTTCGGTTTTGTTCTTAAAATATTTTCAGAATTAAAGTGACCAAAAAATATTTTTTAGTCTTTTTTCAATTATTAGCAATTGAAAAATAATTTATCCGAACTACATGACAACTTTAAAAACATTGAGAATGGCAACCGTCATTCAACCTGGTGAATTCGAGGCACACCGTCATTGGTACCCGAAAGCATTAAACGCTACTATTCACCCGATGATTAATTTTTTCCTCAATTTGGAGCAGGAAAGAATCATTGCTCGTTATTGCCATTTGCACCCAACGGTGGATGGAGAAAAATTACGAGAAATCCTCCAGTACAAATCCAAATATTTTGTGTGGGGAGGTGCAGATTTACTCAACGTAACCTCCGCAGGTGGCAAACGACAAATGGTCGTCATCGAAAATAATTCTTGTCCATCTGGTCAAAAATCTATGCCTTTGATTGATGATAATCAAGAGCAAGGAAGTTACCGCATGATGATTGAGCGCACCTTTAAACCTTATCTCAAAAATCTTCGACTGAAAGTAAAAGGCAGCTTGGCAGTCCTTTATGATAAAAATCCGATGGAGGTTTCAGGTTATGCAGAAGTGATTGCAGATGTGATGCAAGAGCCTGTTTATTATGTTCCTTTTTACCAAAATGATGCTGACCCTCCCGTCGAGTTTCGGGACGGGGTCATGTATGTTCGGATAGAAGACGGTACGTTTGTTCCAATTCGTGCAGCGTTCAGATATGTTACGCAAAAGCCGTGGAACAGACTACCGCTTCACTCCAAAACTCGAATTTTAAATCCTACGATTGCTTGTTTGGCTGGTGGTCGAAATAAAATGGTGGCAGCTAAAGCTTACGACATTTTTAATGCAGAACTACAAGCAGCAGGTTTGAAAATTAATACGCCTGAGACGATTTGGGATGTCAGTAAAAATGAAGTTCCACTTTGGGTGAAAAAGATGGGTGGGCATGCCGTAGTTAAAGTTCCGTATAGCAATGCAGGTCAAGGTGTTTACACGATTGTCAATGAGGAAGAGTTGGACAAATTTATGGCAATGGAATTTGATTATGACCTGTTCATTGTCCAAAGTTTGATTGGAAATTACAATTGGACAAGTACAACTGCAACCGGAAAATTATACCATGTTGGTACTGTTCCAAATCAAAAGAATCACAGTTTTGTAGCGGATATTCGGATGATGGTCAGCTCTACAGAGAATGGTATTCGACCACTATGCACCTATGCAAGACGAGCGGAAAAACCTTTAGTGGATCATATTGAAAGCGGGGTGGATAGCTGGAAAATGCTGGGGACCAACCTTTCTATTAAAAATCCTGATGGCTCTTGGGGAAGCGATACCAACCGTTTGGTTTTAATGGATAGACGAGATTTTAATAAACTTGGGATTGGTCTCGATGATTTGATTGAAGCTTATATTCAGACGGTACTTTCCATGGTTGCGATAGATAAAATGGCGAAAACATTGGTTAATAAAAATGGAAAATTTCGCATGAAATTATTTAAAAGCCTCAATGATGACGAGGGATTAATTGATGAAATAAAACTGGACTAATGCAAAGGATAAAAGTACTGGTTTTGACTGACCACACTCATCATAGTGTCGAAAATTCTTTGTACGCATTATTGCAAAGTATGCGGAAGCATCCTCGCTGCGAACAAATAGATATTGCTACTAAAGCGAATCAATTGAATGATTTTTTCTTTAATAATTTTGTTGATGAAAAATTGTTTGTGTGTGAAGTGGATGAAAGTTTTGCTTTTTCACCTGAAGGAAAATCTTTTGAAAAGATGGTTCGGAGGGAAAATATTCATAATTAT
>CAJQQY010000461.1 GCA_905480595.1 uncultured Saprospiraceae bacterium
GATACATTATTATTATCTGGTCAAAAAAAACGTTGATCTGACAAAAAATTAATATTTTTGTTGGCCATTTGAATTAACAATATGGATGTTTAAGCGTTACCATTTTATCATTTAATCAATCTCTCCTGATTTTATCAGGAATTAAAAAATATAATTAAAAATCAATGGATCTACTCAAGCAAAAATTTTTTGAAAAATCATCTCAATTAAAAACAGAGGTTAAAAGTATTTTAAAAACGCAAGGCGGAACTAAAGTTGATGAGGTTACACTCGGTCAAGTATTTGGAGGAATGCGTGGAGTGAAAAGTATGATTTGTGAAACTTCACAATTAGATCCAATTAAAGGAATTAGATTTAGAGGATATTCAATTCCTGAGTTGCGAGAAGCATTACCTCGAGTTGTGAATGGAAAAGAACCATTACCTGAAGCATTGTTTTGGCTGATGTTGGTTGGAGAAATTCCAACGGAAGATCAAGTGAAAGGATTGACTGCTCAATGGGTAGCTAGAAGCACGGTGCCTCAACATACTTTTGATGCATTGGATGCGCTTCCTAAAGAGACTCACCCAATGACTCAATTTAGTATTGCGATCGTTTCATTACAAACTAAAAGTATTTTTGCTCAACGTTATGCTAAAGGAATGAGCAAAAATGATTATTGGGATGCGACGTACGAAGACACTATGAATTTGATTGCAATGTTGCCACGAGTAGCAGCATACATTTATAGAAGAACTTATCATAATGGAGATCATATTGCTCCAGATTTGACATTGGATTGGGGAGGAAATTTTGCTCACATGTTGGGTATTCCAGGTGAAGAGTTTAAAAGTTTTATGAGATTATATTTGACTGTTCATGCGGATCATGAAGGTGGAAATGCATCTGCTCACGCAACTCATCTAGTTGGGTCGACTTTGAGTGATGCTTATCTTTCATTGGCAGGTGGAATGAATTCATTGGCTGGGCCATTACATGGTTTAGCAAATCAAGAGGTGATCAAGTGGATTTTCAGAATGTTAGAATCTTTGGGAACAAGAAAACCTACAAAAGCACAAATCCGAAAATATGTCAAAGCAACTCTAGCTGCACGGCAAGTTATCCCAGGATATGGTCATGCTGTTTTAAGAGAACCAGATCCTCGATTTGTTGAGCAAAGAAGATTTGCGAAAGAAAATATTTCAGGTTCAGATATTATTAATGTGGTTTGGAAATGTTTTGAGGTGGTTCCAAAAGAATTGCAAGCATTAGGTAAAGTAAAAAATCCTTGGCCAAATGTAGATGCTCATTCAGGAGCAATTTTGGTTCACTATGGAATGAACGAATATAGTTTCTACACCGTATTATTTGGAGTGTCGAGAGCACTTGGAGTTTTGTCTGCACTTTGTTGGTCACGAGCATTAGGCTTCCCATTAGAGCGACCAAAATCTGTAACTACAGAATGGGTAAAAGAACATTTAGCAAAAGCAGCAGCAGCGAAATAAGTTGTTTTCTTTTTTGAAAAATATAAAACCCGATGTTGAGTAATCAACGTCGGGTTTTTTGTTTTCAAGAAATGTAAATGCATTGTTATTTTTGATAAACTTCAATACTTCTTCCATCAAAATCTTTCGCTATTGCTAAAACCCCAAAATCAGTTTTTCGAATCCCATTTTTTATCTCTCCTCCTACTTTTCAAAATAGAATTAATTGTCTTTTCCAAATCATCAACTCGGAAACCTAGTCGAGTAGATGAGTTCGGCAAGATGTTTTTTTTATCAAAGGATAAATTTCGAAAACTGAGTTTTGATTTTTAATTAAAGTACTAAAATGCTCTGAGCCATTTCCATGTTTTTCTTTTTGAAAAACTAGACCAAAGTTTTCATAAAATGTTTTTTCCTTTTCGAGTTGATTAGTTTTAATGACAAGTAGTGCGATCATTTCTTTATGTTTTATAACAATATATTTACAATTTTATTTATAGTCAAAAATAAAGAACAATATTTGCCTAATTCCGTTTTAAGTAAAACGTTCTTATTGTTTTGTAAAACTTTTTATCTTTGAGCGTTTTTTAAGAAAGACAATTAATTTCCAAATTTTAAAATTAAACAGATTATGGCTTTTAAACTTCCTAAACTTCCTTATGAATACGGTGACTTGATGCCACACATTGACAAACGTACAATGACTATTCATCACACTAAGCATCACAATGGATACACTACAAAATTAAATGCAGCGATCGAAGGAACTGATCTTGCAAAAAAATCTATCGAAGACATTTTGAAAAAAGCTTCAACTCATGGAGCAGCAGTTCGAAATAACGGTGGAGGATTTTATAATCACTCTTTGTTCTGGAAAGTGATGTCTCCAAAAGGAGGAGGACAACCTTCTGCAAAAAGTAAAATCGGAGCAGCAATCAACAAAGATTTTGGTTCATTCGAAAAATTTAAAGATGCGTTTTCTGCTGCTGCAAAAACTCAATTCGGTTCAGGTTGGGCTTGGTTGTGTGTAAGCAATAGAGGGAAATTATTTGTAACAGGTACTCCTAATCAAGATAATCCATTGATGGATTGTGCTGAGAAAAAAGGAACTCCAATCTTAGGTTTGGACGTTTGGGAGCATGCTTATTACTTAAAATACCAGAATAAACGACCAGATTATGTTGAGGCATTTTTCAACGTTATCAACTGGAAGCAAGTAGCTCAAAACTACTCTGCAGCTACAAAAAAGTAAGTAAATAATGTAAAAGGAGAGACAATTCAGAAATTTAATTAATTTTAACATTTCGAGAATTACCCCCTTTAGTTTGATGAAAAAGACCGAAAACGATCGTTTTCGGTCTTTTTTGTTTGTAAAATGATCATTTGGGGAGATTAGCGAATTTTCGTTATTTGCCAATCCGCAAATTGAGTTGTAACTTTAGGCAACTTTTCAAGGACATATATCGTCTAGATAGTGTTCTTTATTATAATCCAAGAATCGTTTATTAAGGGTCTAGCCCGATAACCGAATTTTTTTACAAAACCCTTTACCCATGATCATTTTAAGTATTTTAGCACTAATCCTTGTTGTTTTCGGATACGAAATTATACAAGAAGCTTAGTAGAACAAACACTAAGAAATTGAAAAGGCTTTCACAAAATATTGTGAAAGCCTTTTCTCATTTTAGGAATGATCTTTAATTATTTCTTTTTCATTTCTTGTGGTATGGTAGCTTGGTACATTTCTTCCGCTTGCTCTTTGGTATAATTTCCATTTCCAGATTGGAAAATATATTCCTTATCTCCCTGCACTATAATTCTTCGGAATCCAAAATTATGCAAAGTAGAATCAATTACGGTTTCATAAATGAATCCATTTGGCTCATCTAAAATTACGTTGACGGAAGTATAAACAGAAATGCTTTTTAAATTATTTAAATGTTCCGCTTTAGTTGCTACAACATCTTTAGTTGCTGCACCAAAATAAACACGTACTTCGTAATCATCAGATTTTTGGCTTTTGATAATTACCTCTTCTTGGACTACTAAATTCTCTTTTTTGATATCAACACTATCAGGTGCTAGGATCGTATAAGGGATTCCATATTCCAAAAGATTGCGAGGTTTTAAATAGTTATCATCAGAACTGCCACAAGCTGTAACAAAAAGAACAATTATAAAAAGGGAAAATAGTCTCATGAATATTTTTTTAGATTTTAATGTCTAGTAATTTAGATTAGAAAACTTTGAGAGCAAAAATATACTTTTCAACGGATAAAATTTAGTGATTAGTTTTTTTAAGGTAATTTTAATTATGAAAATAAAAATTGAAGTTTGTGCGGCATCAGTTCAATCTGCTTTGACTGCTCAATTGGCTGGAGCTGATCGAGTAGAATTATGTAGTAGTTTAGAACTGGGAGGGATTACTCCGAGTGCTGCAACAATTGAAAAGACAAGAGAAATATTGGACATTGAGGTTTACGTTTTGATTCGACCTCGATCAGGAGATTTTTTTTATTCATCACTAGAATTCGATAT
>CAJQQY010000462.1 GCA_905480595.1 uncultured Saprospiraceae bacterium
TCCCACAACCAATTGAGCAATATAATTAGTCGTAAATTCTGGTGATGCGATAACTGAAACATCTGTTCCACTTGTCAAGGAAGAATCAGGTGACCAAGTAAATCCAACTCCAAGTGTTGATGTTATCGCATTTAAAGGAACTGATTCCCCTAAACATAATTCATAATAATTTCCTTGGGCAATACTTAAACTCGCAGGAACAACTTCAACTGCTACTGATGCAGTTTCACTACAATATCCATTTGGACTAGTGGCAACTAAAGTGAAAGTTGAATTAGAAGTAGGGTAGGCGATTGGATTCGAAATATTAGGGTCAGAAAGTTCTCCTCCAGGTGACCACGAATAATCTGTTGTAGAACCAGGTGTACTTGATGCTAAAATTAAACTATCTCCAAGACAAAGAACCGTGTCCATTGTCGTCAAAATTGGAAACTCGAATGCATCAACATTAACTGTAACTTGATCCGAAACTTCACAACCTGCAATTGAAACAGTTGCAGTATAAGTAGTTGTTACTGTTGGACTTGCAGTTGGATTAGCAGAAGATGGATCATTTAATCCATCTATTGGAGACCAAGTTAATCCTGAATTTCCAACATTATTATTAGCAGACAAGGAAACATTATCACCTAAACAAATATCAGTTGGACTATTTGCCACAAGATCAATCGTAGGATCTATTATTTCTACAAAAACATCATCTGTCAAATTACAAGTACCTAAAGTTCCTGTTACCGTATAAGTTTCACTTATTGTTGGAGTGGCAATTGGATTCGCAATATTTGGATCACTTACATTTCCAGCTGGTGACCAACTATATGATAAAGCTCCTTCAGCTGTCAATTGAACATTACTTCCTGAGCAAACAAAAAGGGTATCCATTCCACCAGCTGCAAAGAATTCAGGTTCATCTTTTATTTCCAAAACAACATTTGCAAAATCAAAAGCTCCACATCCAAAATCATAAACCAAGCTTATTTCAATCGTTTCTGTTCCTTCCATCAATCCATCATTTATGATGGTGATTGGAAAATTCAGATTGGTTTGCCCTGCGGTAAAAGTCACCTGATTCGGAATGACTAAATTATAATCTGTTCCTGCTGTTGCTGATCCTCCAATTTGAACATCTAAAGTCAAATCTTCTCCTAATGGATTAGATAAATTTAAATTTAACTCATCAGGATTGATACATCCTTCGACATAATAATCAAATGAACCGATGGCACTTAGTGAAGTATTTGGCAACCCGTTATCTATTTCCCCAAAGAAAATTCCAGAGTCTGCGTTTGTACTAACATCTGCAATGGCCACTTTCACATGGTAAGTACTACATTGTTCAACTGCTGATGAGGCAGTTAGCGTTTTCTTATTTATACTGTTGAAATCCGTCGTTAATCCATCATAATGTGGGCCTAAAACAGTTTCTTCATTTTTTCGGTAATATTCAAAATTTGTAAAAGGATTTACATTAAAATAATGAACAGGTGTAGCTGTTCCTGGTAAAACAGAAATCAGTTCTTGCCCATTATAATCGGGTGAACCAACAATCCCTGGTCCTGAAATCCAAATCCCCATAACATCTCGACCAGCAGTTGAATTGATATTTCCTACATAATCATCTGACCCAAAAATATATTCTAAAGACAATTCATTCCCTGCAGCTACGACGTCCATTTCCAAAACACAAGCATCAGTTAGTGTTGGTTGGTTATTAGAAAATGTGGCTGCAAGTGTTGCTAAATCTGCATCTGAATTATTATTAAGATCTTGATTGGGATCTCCATCTGAATCATTTGGCATAAAAGCATAATCAACACTTCCTGTGGTCAAAACAACTCCATTCGGCATAAAGATTCCAGTATTGTCACCTCCATCAAAAGCAGCATAAGCATCTCCATCACAATTGACTGTTACGTTTGAAACGGAATTAGGTAATGCCCCTAATTTTTCAATAATCAAAGCTTCAGTAGGGGAAGTAGTTGTGTTTGCGCCTGTCCAAGTTGGGCATGGATCAGCTGAACTCTCCCAGGTAATTTCGTATCCAGCTTCATTGACAAAGAAATCTGCTCCCCATTCAACTGTTATACATCCGCTGGAAGCATAGACGGTATAACAACTTCCTCCGGCTGAGACATCTTCTCCAATTTCGTTGGCATTATTAGTCGTAGTTCCATCATAAAATTCTAACTCATCAAAACCGGGCTCTATATCATAAGAATTTACGGTCAATGCAATACATGCTGGATTAGAAGTTGGACAAATGGTAAACGTACAATTCTCGTTATTTGAATAATTCTCATCAGGTCCTCCTGAGTCATAAAGTATACCTGATTCGGCATTTGAACTTACATCGACACACATCAAATTGATGTCAGGAAAAGTATCAACACAAACATTAAATGTTCCCCAAACTGGAGTTGCTGTACTACTTTGATCATCTACTCGAATAAAATAATTGATACCTGGTGTCAAACCTGACGCATCAAATGTTATTTCCGTTTCTCCTACAGCAGCAACTGCGCAATCCAATTCAGCTAATTCATCTACGATACATTCACCTCGATAAAGTGCAGCTTTAAATTGTCCAATTGGATTCGACCCAGCACTCGTAACGGTTACTTCAAAATCCACATAACTTCCATCAATTGGAGCCTGAAATTCAAACCAAACATCATGATCTACTGATCCCCAACAAGTTGGAATATTATCAGCTGGAACAGAAAATAAACCATCCGACAAGGTTGCGTTGATATTA
>CAJQQY010000463.1 GCA_905480595.1 uncultured Saprospiraceae bacterium
CCTTTTAGGAGTGACTTGGATGTTGATTTTATTTTATCCATTTCTAAATGGAATCGAATGGTTCGTCACTAAAAATGGTGGAGCATCTCCTTTCGACAACCCCCAAGCTATTCCTGTCGCTTTATCAGCTTTTCATACCGTCTTTAACATCATTAATACTTTTGTGCTAATTTGGTTTATAGGATTGATCGTTAGAATTGTAGAGAAACTAATTCCTTATCGTGAGGAGGTAGAAGTAGGAATTGAACAACCAAAGTACCTTAATAAAAATGCACTCAATTATCCTCAAACTGCGATTAGTGCTTTATTGAATGAATCCAAACGTCTATTTGAAGGACCAGTATTAAAGATTTTAGCGCATAGTATGAATCTACATCGAGGAGATATTATGTCAGATTTAAAACCTAAAAAAATTGTCCGTTCATCTAAAGAGATTATTGAAATCAATATCGATGAAGTATATTATTCCAAAGTGAAAACGATCTATGGAAAAATTATAGAGTACGGAACAAAAATCCTTTCACTATTCAATTTATCCGCTCAAAAAATAGATTCTGTCAATAAAATAAAAGTAGCTAATAGGCATATAGTAGAGGCGATCAAAGATGCAAAAACCTTACAAGGTAACCTTGACAAATACATGCTCTCTGATAATATCTATATCAAAAAAGAATACGATAAACTTCGAAAGAAAATGACTAAGGTTTTGAGAAAAATATATTTCACCAAGGAACATAGCTCTCCTGAAGAACATTTGCAATCACTACAAAAGCTGAGAGAAAAAGCTAGAAAAAATGATATCCTTACTGATGGTTCCTTAGACAGACTAATCCGAGAAGAATTGATTACAAGTGAAATGGCTACTTCCTTAGCCAATGATAGTCACTATGTTTCTGATATTTCACGCAATCTTATCAAAGCTACAGAATTACTTTATATTAATAATGATTCCATTTTAGCGGGCTTAGCAAATGGAAAAGAAAAAGAAACGGAATTAGAAGTGTAAGATTAGTTTATTGAGAATCTTCTCAAATCATTTAAATGAACCGTCGCTTGGAAAACATGTTGTATTATTTTTTTTCCATTGATCAACTTAAAGAAGTATTTTTAGTTTCTTTTAAAAAAGAACTTCTAATTTTGATCATTTAAAGAAAAATTTAATCTTAAAAATCATTACATGAAAGATAAGCACGAAGAAATTAAAGAATATTACGGCAAAGAATTGACGACAAGCGAGGATCTCAAAACTAATGCCTGCTGCACAATGGAAGAGCCACCCGAACATATAAAAGGGGCTTTGAGAAATATTCATAATGAGGTTTTGGATAAATATTATGGTTGTGGTTTAGCAATCCCTGCCAAAATAGAAGGTCTGAGAATTCTTGATTTAGGTTCAGGAAGTGGAAGAGATTGCTACATTTTATCTCAATTGGTTGGTCAAGAAGGAGAAGTAATTGGAGTGGACATGACTGACGAACAATTAAATGTTGCGAATAAACATATTGATTATCATACAGAAAAATTTGGCTACAAACATTCTAATGTAAAATTCCTAAAAGGAAATATGGAAAAATTAGAAGAGTTGAATTTAGAGCCAAACAGCTTTGATTTAATCATTTCTAATTGTGTAATTAATCTTGCAACTGACAAAGAAAAAGTTTTGGCTGATGTTTACAACTTGCTAAAACCAGGTGGTGAAATGTATTTCAGCGATGTCTATAGCGATCGTCGAATCAGTAAAGAATTGCAAGCTGACCCAGTTCTTTGGGGAGAATGTTTGAGCGGTGCTTTGTACTGGAATGACTTTTTGAGGATATCTCGAAAAGTTGGTTTTACTGATCCTCGAAGTGTGAAAAATAATCCAATCACCATTGAAAATAAAGAAGTGCATGAGAAATGTGGCGACATCCAATTCTTCTCTGTGACTTATCGATTGTGGAAAATTGATGGATTGGAAGATGAATGCGAAGACTATGGGCAAGCAGTTACGTACAAAGGAACGATTGAAAATAATGGAAGTAGTTTCGATTTAGATGATCATCATCATTTTCCAAAAGGTAAAATAATGACAGTTTGTGGCAATACATTTCTGATGTTGCAAGCTACTCGATATGCCGAGCATTTTGAATTCTACGGGACTTGGGATACACACTATGGAGTATTTGAAGGTTGTGGAGGAGCGATGCCTTTCAGCACAGAGGAAGGAGGCGAAGCAGCTAGTTGTTGCTAGAATTCTTATTTGAAAAATACTGGAAAGCACAATCTCAATAGAGGTTGTGCTTTTTGTTTTTTAGGAAAAAAAATTGATTTAAACTATCTTACATTTTCATTTGATTTCTATTTTTTTAGAAGTAATAAAAACGCTATAAAAATAAGACATCCATTGAAATCCAACGCACTTAAATATTTTCTTTTATGATTTCTTTTTGGAAAAAAACATTTTGGATATTTCTTTTGATTCCATATTTCGCTAATGGACAAGAGATTATTTTTAGTGCGTCATCAGGTTTTTATTCCAATGATTTTGAGTTAGAAATCTCCTCACCCTCTAATTCTCAAATTAGATATACTTTGGATGGAAATGACCCAACAGCACAATCTGCAATTTTCACAACCCCAATTCTTGTAGAAGAGAGGAACTCTACCCCTAATTCCATTTCTGAAATTCCCACCAATCCATCCACTACATTTTCCGAATATGTTTGGAAAGCTCCCTTGGTAACAATTCCAAAAATGCGAATTATCAAAGCTGCATTATTCAATAACAACATTCGAATTTCCAAAGTTTTTTGCGAAGAATATTTTATTGGAGAACCGTTGAATGAAATTGGGATGCCTATTATTTCTATCATTTCAGATAGTGCAGGGCTATTTGGATACGAAGAGGGAATTTATGTTCCTGGGAAAGATTATGATAATGATCCAGATATATGGCAACCTGGGAATTATTTTAATAAAGGAGATGATTGGGAGAAAGTTGCTGGCTTAAGTTTTTATGAAAATAAAAATATAGCCTTTCGTCAAAATATTTCAATGCGTATTCATGGTGGTGGAAGTCGAGTAATGCCTTGCAAAAGTATTCGGTTGGCTGCTAAAAATAGTTTGGGAAATGAATATATGGAATATCCATTTTTTGAAGACAGAAGTTGGGAAAAATATAAGCGTATTTTGCTTCGCAATTCAGGACAAGATTTTAATCGTTCTTTATTTGCAGATGTCTTAATTCAAAGTTTATTGAAAAACCAAAATGTAGATTATCAAGCTTCTCGACAAGTGGTAGTTTTTATCAATGGATCCTATTGGGGCATACATAATTTGAGAGAAAAATATGATAAATATTATTTTAAAAATTATCACGAAGGAGACTTGGAAGCCATTGATTATATGGAAATTGCAATGCAATTTATTGCTAAAGAAGGAAGTACCGAAGATTATGAATTGATGAACGAATCTTTACTTTCCTTAAATTTGACAACTCCCGAAAACTATGACATAATTTCGCAGCAAATTGACATTGAGAGCTTTATAAATCATCATATTTCTAAAGTATATGGGGGTGGAAATGATTGGGCTGGCAATAATGAACGAGCTTGGCGAACCCATGAAGCAGGAAGTAAGTGGCGATGGTTGGCAAATGATTATGATGATACTTTTATGGAGTTGGATAAAGATTCTTACTTGCATGCTTCTCGTACAGATTGGGTGGGCTGGCCTAATCCTGAATGGTCAACACGACTATTTCGCACTTTGATGACTAATAAATCATTTGCAGTTCGTTATAAAAACCAATTAAAATTTCATTTAGAAAATACTTATTCGCCTGCCAATGTACAATTGAAAATCGATTCGTTAGCTAACATTTATCGCCAAGAAATGCCTCGTCATATAGATCGTTGGAATTATCCAAATTCAATGACAGAATGGGAAAATACAATCGAAGATTTTAAATATTTTGCTGCAGAAAGACCAGCCTTAATATGGCAATCTTTTTTAACTCATTTTCCTAATATTTATGAAAACTCATTGGAACTTAAAATGTCCCCCAACCCAGCAAGTGATTTTATATTTCTAGATCTACCAAAATCATGGGACGGAAATGTATTGTTACAAGTTTTTCAAGTTGATGGAAAAAAAGTTTACGAACAGCACATATCGAATAAAAAGCAAAATGAAATTCCTTTAATAAATTTTCAAAACGGAATTTACCTCCTTGTTATTTCTGATGAAAAACAAAAAGAAACTCACAAGTTGGTCATTGCAAAATAATTGAAAGTTATTCCCAACATTTTTTCACTAATCTTCCTTATTGGTTTTGTCTTGATTTGCAAATGAATAATAAGTTGCTTCTTGATTAGAAACATGACTTCGTTTATGCAATTTGATAAGTCTAGAAGCAATCGCAATGAGATCTTTTGTTTCCAATAAAATTTTAAACATCAACTGACTATTTCGTGCACCATAGTTTTCTTCTTTAATACCTTGAACTTGGTTTTTAAGTGAATCTTCTAAAAGAATCAATAAATTTTTCTTTTGAATTTGAACCTTATCCAAACTTCCTTTTTGAGAAATGAATAAACTTACTCCTTCAAAATATTGATTTACGTCCTTACGAATTATTTCTAGCTTCTTGACTTGATTAGGAGCAAGAGGGTTCAGCATGTTTTTGAGATGTTGATTGATCGAGTTTACAATCAAATCGGCAGATTGTACAATGTCTTGCTCCAAATCATAAATATAAAGAATTATGCGAGATCCTTCTGAACCCTTTTCCTCTATCCGTTTAATCGATTCGAATAATTCATATTGAAGGTCTTCATTTTTTTCTACCAGTTTTTTGATAGAAATAACAGCCTTGTCAAGTTGATCTGGACTTTCATTAATTAATCCTTCGAAAGCATGATTATACGTTTCTTTTAATGAGCTTAATAGTTGAGTAATTCTATCTGAGATTTCATTAATTAATCCTTCGAAAGCAATTCTATCCGTATTAGTTTCAAATGCAACTCTGGCTTCTTTCTTTTTGACTTTCTTTTTGTGATAAACAAAACTTCTATAAATAAAAAAGACAGCCATAGCTACAAGTGAAAATATTGCTACTAATTGGAAATTAAAAATAAGAAAGGTAAAAACTCCAGATACTAAAAATGCAACCAATGCAGTCGCAAACCAACCTCCAATCACATTCAATACTCCAGCAACTCGATAAACCGCACTATCTCTTCCCCATGCTCGATCGGCAAGAGAAGTTCCCATAGCCACCATAAATGAAACATAAGTAGTCGAAAGAGGTAATTTAAGTGATGTAGCAAATGCAATCAAAATACTTGCTGTAGTTAGATTAACACCTGCTCTAATTAAATCAAATGCAGGTTTTTCGTCTTGCTCTTCCACTATTGGTTCAAAGCTATTATTTGTTTGATTAAGTATTTTAGATGGGAATATTCGTTGAAAAACATTACTTGAGATTATACTATATCGAACAATTCCTCTTGCTAAAAAATTAGGGGTAAATCGTTCGTGGCCTTCGTTTTGTCGTCCTAAATTTACTTCAGTTTCAGTAACGGATTGAGCTTTTCGAGAAAACCACAAAGTCAAAATCATGATTAAACCTGCAATAACTAACAAGTAGGATTTGGTTCTAACAGGCTCTTTTAATATTTCCATAGAAAAAGTAAAAGCATCTTGCCCTGTAGAACTCCACGCCAAATAAGATTCAAACCCAGCTATTGGTACTCCAATAAAATTGACCAAATCATTACCTGCAAAAGCCATTGCTAATGCAAAGGTTCCAAACAGAACGATGACCTTAAAAACATTACCACCACGCAAAGCATATAAGTGCATAATGACCATCCATAATGCCAAAGCACATCCAAATAAAAATAGAATTTCTTCTTTTACCCAAGTGATAAATTCTGGACTAACAAAAGATGCACCTTTTATTCCTTTGAATATTAGAAAATAAGTCATCGCTGTCATGGCTAATCCTGACCAGATGGTACCTATTATTATTTTCTTTTCTCGGTATCGAAAAGTGAGTATTAATCTTGAAAAAAACTGAACGAAAGTTCCCACAAAGAAGGCAACAAAAACTGATAAAAATATACCGCTGATAATCAGGATCGCTTGTGAGTAATTTATATAATCACTTATCAAAGCGAAATCACTTCCGCTTGATATTATTTTTATCAAGGACATCATCACCGCAGCACCTAATAATTCAAAAACAATCGAAACTGTTGTAGAAGTAGGCAAACCTACTGTATTGAAAAAATCTAAAAGGATTATATCCGTCAACATGACGGCAAGGAAGATGATCATGATCTCTCCAAAAAAGAAAAATTCAGGATTAAAGATTCCCTTTCGAGCTATCTCCATCATACCACTAGAAAAAGTTGCTCCAAAAAAAATACCTATTGTTGCCACTATCATAATCGTATTACGAGAGGCTACTTTGGAACCTATGGAAGAATTGAGAAAATTGACTGCATCATTACTCACCCCTACGATTAGGTCAGCGATGGCCAAAATAAACAGAAGTATAACTATAATTAGATAAAATTCAGGCATAAAGCCAAAATTAGACTTTGCAGTTTAAGTCAATATTAAATCAATGTTTCTTTTTCTATAAATAATTTTGAGGAAGATAATTTGGATGTAAACTCTAATTTTTAAACGTAATTGATAAGCTATCATTCCCAACATTTTTTTGAAAAACCTCTTCGCTTGGATCTAAGTATTTTATGCTGAACGGTATCTGTTAAAGAGGTTTCTGTTACATAATTTTCATCAGGATCAAAAGACAATTTAAACAGCGGTAATCCTTTGGGTTGTTGCTCCGTAGTCAATTCATATCTGTAAACAGTATCTTTTGGAACACCTAAACTTTCTTCCCCGAATGGATGTGCTTTTACAATAAAAACAAGTGGATCTTTTTTCTTAATCGCCTCTTCTTCTAATTTTTCAATCCGATCTGTGCTCTTTATTATGGCTAAAACTCTTTTTTGACAATCTCCTAATACATCAAGGGTTGAAGCTTTTTTTCTTTCAAATTCATAATACTGATCCACGATTTTTCCTAAGGAATCTTTGGTGACTTTTTCTTTTACATCAAAATACTCTTCAATGTATTTTTTCCCAGAGACATTATAACTCTCTAATTCATGTAAAACATTGATGTCTTGAATTCTCACTCCATCCAGTTCAACAAATTTGAAGGTTAAATTATTGACGATAATTCCTCTAAGCGTTGTATTAGAAAAATCGCCTCCAAAGAAAGCATTACTTAAATTTGCTTTCCTCATATCTCCGTATCTCATTTCTATATCCTCCAAGCTAGCTCCATTCAAATTTGCTTGAACTAATCTACTGTGGTTGAGGGTTGCATTTTTAAAATCGGAATTTTGTAAATTGGCAAAACTAATATTAGCATAGTCTAAGTCTGCACCTTGTAGGTTGGCGCCTTCCAAATTAGCATATTGCATGTTAATTTCCCTGAGGTAAGCATCTACTAAGTTAGCTCCTTGCAAATCTGAATAACTGAAATTAGCTTTCGAAAAAATCTTTTGATAGACCTCAATTTTCAAATTACTATTTATTAATGACAAGAGTAACTGGCCTCGTTCGGGGCTAAGAGGTTGTTTGATGAGTTGGTCATTTTCCAAATAACGGTAAGGACGAAAGGCTTGACTTAGTGAAATGATTCGACTGATGAGGGATTCACTTAGCCGACCATTATTATTTAGTTGATTAGTCTCATCACCGATTTTATCCATCAAATTGCTCATCAAAAAAACTAGAGAACTTCTACGGTTCCCTTCTTCCAAATTCACCTGTTGATCCAATCGGTTATTTTGATAACGTAATAAAGTATTTTGATTATTTAAAATATAGGTTTGAACACTTAAAACCAACAAAGGCAAAACCGTAATAAGAATAGTAAAAACGCCAATCCGAGTAATTCGCATAATCAACTGAGTCGTGAATTCCGCTAGTGAATCTCTCGTGACTTTTTGATCAGGAATTTCTTCGTAAAGTTTTTTCACACTTCTTTTCAATCCTCTACCAACGAGATAGTTTGTTGTCAATCGCCTACCCCAATTCAGAATAGTTCCTTTACCAGCTTCTTTGCCTTTGTAAAAGTTGAGCTCTGTTCGGAGCAATAAATTTTCTTTAATTAAATCCTGTAATTCTTCTTTTGGTTTTTCCTCGTCTTGCATATCGTAATTGTAATAATATCTTTAGGAAAGATAAGGTTTATCTTTTAAAAAATTGGCAGAAAATTTTATTGTTCAAATAATACACCTAAGATCCCCACAGTAACCATTGCTGTTATCACATAGAGATGGCATCCTCCAACTTACCTTTTATAATCTTTTTGAAAAAAATAAAATCCATCAACACAAAAAAGGAGATTGATAAATTCATCAATCTCCCTTTCTCATTATAACTCAAAATAAACAGTTATATCCCAAACTGCTCTAAGTGATGAGCCCAATGTTTTCGATTCAGCAACTGCCACTCATATCTCGTCAACCATCCAAATACTGTGTTTTTTACCGTCCCTTTTGGATTTTCTTTAAAGAATAATTCCACCTCATCGTAGGCTTTCCAAAATGCATCCTTTGCTTCTTTCATACTTCCGAATCGTAAATCTTCCACTTCTCCTTTCTTCAAGATAGGATGGTCAAATTGCTTCGGCATTGGTTTATAATTCCACAATGAGTCTTGCGTTTTTTCCATATACTTTTCAGGAGTTGTGATCTCTGTTTCGACATTACCTAAAGCCATTTGAGTAAAAAACTCCATGTGCTCAACTAAATGCTGCGCAGTCATTCTTCCCCATTTTGGTTGAGTACTTGCGGTTAGCTCATTTAGTTTTTCTTCCAAATATGATTTAGTGATTTCTGAAAATGGTGATTTCTTTTGCACCAAAGTCAAAATTGTAGCCATTGCAACCAACTCACCATCCTGATCAAAAATTTCTTCATACCATTTGATCACGCCTGAAGGATGTTCTTTTCCACGACTGTCTCGTTCTACTTTCTCCTTGCAAGTCAAACGTACTTGAATCGTATCGCCATGGTAAATCGGACGAATAAATCTACAATTATCTAAACCATAATTTGCACCTACAGATCCTTTCGCTGGATGAACAAAAAGTCCCGCCGCTGCTGCCAACAAGAAGTAACCATGTGCTGCTCGTTTTTCAAAAATCGTCCCATCCAAAGATGTGATATCCGTATGCGCATAGAAAACATCCCAAGTCAAGTTGGCAAAATTCTGAATATCCGAATCTGTAATTGTTCGCTTATGCGTGAGCAATGACATTCCCGGTTCGATCTCTTCGAAATAATATTTAAAAGGATGCTGAGGTGCTTCCGTTACTTTTGCGTTAGGTTGATAAATACCTGTGATGGCTGAAAGTGTGGTTGGTGTTCCTTGCACAGCACATCTTTGGAGGTAGTGATTGATACCTCGCATTCCACCCATTTCTTCGCCACCACCTGCACGTCCTGGTCCTCCGTGAATCAAAGTTGGAAGAGGAGAACCGTGACCTGTACTTTGTCTTGCATTTTCGCGATTGAGCACTAAAATCCGACCGTGATGACTTGCGGCACCGACTACAAATTCTCTTGCCTCAGCATCATCAAACGTTGAGATAGATGCACACAAAGAGCCTTTCCCCATCTGAGCTAATTCAATTGCTTGGTCAATTCCTTTGTACGGCATAATCGTACTCACCGGTCCGAATGCCTCAATCTCATGCACCCCTAAATTTTTATATGGATTTTTTTCTAACAATACAATTGGAGAAAGGAATGCCCCTTTGTCATAGTCCGCATCAATTAAATCTATCTTATCCAAACTTCCATAAACGATCTCTGCTGTCTGCGCTAATTCTTTTACTCGATCACGAACTTCCGTCACTTGATCTTTGCTTGCCAATGCACCCATGCGGACACCTTCCGCAGTTGGATTTCCAATGCCGATTTTTCCTAATTGTTTTCCTAAAGCAATTTGTACATCTTCGACTAAATCTTCAGGAACGATAATTCTTCTAATTGCTGTACATTTTTGACCACACTTAGAAGTCATTTCTTTTCGAACTTCTTTAACAAACAAATCAAACTCGGGAGTACCTGGAGTTGCATTTTCTCCCAAAACAGAACAGTTCAAACTATCGGCTTCCATGTTGAAAGGAACTGCCTCCGAAATAATTCTAGGATGCGCTTTTAACATTCGACCTGTGGTTGCTGAACCGGTGAATGTAACCACATCTTGCGAATCAACGGTATCCAAAATCGTTCGAGCTGAACCACAAATTAATTGCAATGCTCCTTCTGGTAAAATTCCCGAAGCGATAATTTCTCGAACAACTGCTTCTGTCAAAAACGACGTTGCTGTCGCTGGTTTGACTACAGCGGGAACTCCTGCCATCCAATTCGTTGCACATTTTTCTAACATCCCCCAAACTGGAAAATTATATGCGTTGATATGAACTGCTACTCCTCGCTTGGGAACCATGATGTGTTGCGCCGCAAAACTTCCTCCTCGCGAAATATCTACCAAGTCACCATCCACATGAAAAGTTTGGTTAGCAAAATTTTTACGCAAAGAAGCATTTGAAAATAAATTACCGAACCCGCCTTCGATATCTACCCAACTATCTGCTCGTGTCGCTCCAGTTTTATAACTCACTTCGTAAAACTGCTCTTTCTTTTTCGTCAAATAAAGGGCGAGTTTTTTAAGCATGTTCCCTCGTTGTTGAAAAGTCATTTTTCGTAGAGGTGTACCGCCTGTTTTTCGACCGTAGCTGAGTATTTCTCCAAAATCTAAACCTTTCGTGGTTGACATGGCTACAACTTCGCCGGTAACTGAATTGTAAAGTGGTGAGCCGTCGCCGTCGCCAGCTACCCAATTTCCTAAAACGTAATTTTCAAGTTTTTTCATTTCTTATAGTTTTGGTAGTATTCTAAAATCCATGAATGGATCTTTCCATTATTTTAATAATTTATTCATCTAATAATACTTTACTTCCAATCGGCACCTCTTCTTTTTTAATTTTTTTCTCAATCAAAATATCTTGGGATCTCTGCCAATTTCTTCCACAAATTTTAGTTTTTAAAATTTCTCCATCCGATTTTATTATTTTTATTTTGGTTCCAATCGGCCAATCAAACTCTTCTGTTCCTAAACTTAGACACAGAAGAGCACCTCGTCCAGTAATTTGAAAAACATCTTCAACCATTCCAATAAGTTTTATGTCTTCACTCATAGTTTTACGATAAAACAGAATTTATTTGAAAAGAAGTATATTTTAGAAATTACGAGACCGATATCTCATTTTCTAATTCTGCTCCATTTTCAAAACTAGTAATATTTTCTATCGTTACCG
>CAJQQY010000464.1 GCA_905480595.1 uncultured Saprospiraceae bacterium
GTGATGATTGATCAGACGACTAATCGTTTTGCTTATTATTTTGATCTTCCTGATCACCTTCAATGGATTAATAAAAATATTTTTTTAGAAAAAAAACTTCGCCCAGTTACTCTTCTTTTTTATTTCTTATTCCCCTTTGGAGTATTCCTGGGTTTTCGAAAAGCTTCAATTTTTTATAAAAAAATATTCTTAGGTCTGAGTCTTTGGTTACTCCTGGAATTTCACAAATTAACGATGATGTATTTGCCAACTCGATATTTAGTGAGTCTTATTTTTTGCATGGCAGCAATTAATTCGTTAGTCATTTTTGAATCATTCCGTATTTTATTTTCGGAAAAAAAATATCAAAAATTCGTTTTCGTCCCAAGTCTTATTTTTGCAATAGTCTTATTTTTTAATTTAAAAAATTATAATGACGCTTATGAACGAAGAACCTTTGACATCAGAAAAATCAATCAATATTTAGCACAATATGAATTTGACGATCGACCAATTATTGGAGCATGGGCTCCTTCATTGACTTGGAAGACGAAAGCGAAAACTTATCCCGTTTGGGGAGATTATTTTAATGATAAAAATGTTTTAACTGAGCAGAAACCTGCTATCATCATCTCAGAATTAGATGAATCAGATTCCAGTCAAGCCTATCAATCTAAAAACATCCAAATCGATCAGCACGCAGATTCTATTCGTTATTTTCAAATTCATAATTTCAAACTCAAAGTGCTCTGGATGGAAAAATCAAATGGTGAATAATAAACGGTGAACCATCCTATAATATACAGCATTGATTGGTAACCATTCACCATTTGATTAAATCATCATTTCTTCGAATAATTAAAAGGTTTCAACTATTTTTGCGAAACATGATACGTCCCATTTTACAAAAAATCATATGTTAAAGAATCAAACTAGTATGCAGAAAATGATAAAAAAATATTTCTTCTTTTTGTTTTTAGGTGCGATCCTATTTTCGCAATGTATTCCGGTACAAGAAGAAATTTTAACTGAAGTCAATTTTGATTTATCAAAACCTGAATTCCAACGTGTTTATGATTTGCAAGATCGGCAGGAGGTGGACAGTCTAGTCGCATTTTTTGATCATAGAGATCCATCTTATCGCTATGCTGCAGCAATGGCTTTTGCCTCCATCAAAGATAGTTCGATCGTAAATAGCCTTGCTAAATTATTGCAAGATGACATCGAAGAAGTTCGAACTGCCGCAGCTTATGCCATGGGGCAAATTGGTTCACTCAAAGGAGAAAAATGGTTATTAAAAGCTTTCCAAAAATATGATTCCTTAGGTATTCATAATCAATTTAATTCATCGATTTTAGAAGCAATCGGAAAGTGCGGTACTTTAGAATCTTTACATTCTATGAGTACGACAAAAGAATATATAAAAACAGATACTCTTCTATTGAAAGGTATGATAACAGGAATGTATCAGTTCGGTTTACGAAAAATCACCCATCGAAAAGCAACCGATAGAGTAGTTAATTATTTAATTGAAAAAAATTACCCATCTGATGTTCGCATGATGGCGGCCAATTATTTGTACCGATTTAGAGTTCCAATTGATACTTTTATTCCTTCTCTTTTGGAGCAACTTTATGTAGAAAAAGATACACGAGTGAAATTGCCTTTGGTTCTTGCTTTGGGAAGAACACAGTCTCCCCAAGCGCTCGAAACACTTTTGGAACTATTGGAGCGAGAACGAGATTATCGGGTCACCTGCAATATTATCAATGCACTTGGAAATTTCGAATATCGGCAAGTAGTTGCAGCAATTATCCCTTTTCTCAAAAATAAAAATATTCACATTGCCACAACTGCTGCTAACTATTTTGTCAAACATGGAAATATAAATGCAGCTCCTGAATATCGAAGAATCGCTCGACAAAATGATTCACTTGATTGGCATGTCTCTTCTGCACTTTATCAAGCTGCCAATAAACATTTGAGCCTTTATTCACAAGGCACTCGATTGGCGATTCAATATGAATTAAAAGATCAATTTAAAAACGCAACTAATGTTTATCAGAAAGCTGCTGCATTAAAAGGGCTTGGTGAATATGGTCGAAATTATAAAGATATTTATGAATTAGGATTTAATAGTGACAAACCTGTGATTCGTACTGCGACTATTGAAGCTTTGGCGAATATTGCACAAAATCCAAATTTTGATGCCACTTTTGGTTTTCAAAAAACTCAGGTAAAAAAAGAACTAAGTGTTTATTTTCAAGAAGCCTTGGCCAGAGGAGACGCTGCGATGAAAGCAGTTGCTGCGGGAGTGATTCGAATTCCCGCTTTAGATTTCCAATCAGTTTATGACACTTTGGATTTTTTAGAAGTGGCAAAAATTGGTTTGGAAATACCAAAAGAAACTGAGACGCTTTATGAAATTCAAAAAACGATTGATTTCTTTAATGGAAAAACTACAACTGATTTAATAAAACCAACTTTCAACCATGCGATTGATTGGAGAATTTTTAATACCATAGATGAGGATTCAAAAGTAGAAATCAAAACAGCAAAAGGATCTATTATTTTAAAACTATTTCCAGAAGCTGCTCCAGGGTCGGTGACTAATTTTGTTGCTTTGGCAAAAAGTGGATTTTATGATGGAAAAACATTTCACCGAGTCATTGCTAATTTTGTAGCCCAAGGTGGTTGTCCGAGAGGTGATGGATATGGTTCATTAGATTATACAATTCGTTCAGAATTAGCTCCTTTAAATTATGCCGAAGAAGGTTATGTCGGAATGGCTTCAGCAGGAAATCATACCGAAGGAACGCAATGGTTTATTACGTTTGCACCGACTCCGCACTTGGACGGGCGATATACTATTTTTGCAAAAGTAGTGGATGGAATGAATGTGGTGCATCAGTTATCTGTAGGCGAAAAAATCCAGCAGGTGCAGATTGTGGAGTAAACCTTTGTCCTCTAAAGGGGAACGATTTAAGTAAGGTTCGTTGAACCTTCTAAAGTTTCTACTTTCAAAAAAAGAAAAAAACTTAACCAAATATATTTTAAAAAAGAAATAATGAAAAGTACTCCTCTTACTCAAAAGCACATTGATTTAGGTGCTCGAATGGCAGAATTTGCAGGTTATAATATGCCAATTTCTTATGCTGGAATAAAAGAAGAACATCATGCTATTCGAAATAGTGTAGGTGTTTTTGATGTTTCTCACATGGGTGAATTTTTAGTCAAAGGAAATGGATCAACAGAATTGATTCAAAAAGTAACTTCCAATGATGTTACAAAACTTTCTCCAGGGGAAGCTCAATATTCTTGTTTGCCAAATCATAATGGAGGAATTGTAGATGACCTTTTAGTTTATAGATTAGAAGATGAAGATGGAGCACCCTCATATATGTTGGTAGTGAATGCATCAAATATTGAGAAGGATTGGAATTGGATAAAAGAACATAATGATGCAAATGTTTCGATGGAAAATATTTCTTATCGATGTGGGTTGCTAGCTGTACAAGGACCGAAAGCAGTTGAAGCTTTACAGACTTTGACTGAGGTAGATTTGAGTAGCATCAAATATTATGACTTTAAAATTGGAGAAATGGCAGGGATTAAAGATGTCATTCTTTCTGCGACTGGCTACACAGGTTCAGGTGGTTTTGAATTATATGTTAATAATGAAAACTTGGTTGAACTTTGGGATGCTGTCATGGAAGCTGGAAAGCCATTTAATATTCAACCAACTGGATTAGGAGCACGTGATACTTTGAGGTTGGAAATGGGATATTGCCTTTATGGAAATGATATTGATGATACAACTTCACCAATCGAAGCAGGTTTGAGTTGGATTACAAAAGTGAAAAAAGGCGGATTTAATTCTCAACCTATTTTTGCAAAACACAAAGCTGAAGGAGTTGATAAAAAATTAGTTGCTTTCGTTGTTGAAGATCGACGAGTACCTCGACATGGATACTTGCTTGAAGATAAAAGTGAAAATGGAATTGGTGTAGTGACTTCTGGAACTCAATCACCTTCTTTGGATATTCCAATTGGTTTGGGTTATGTAAAAACTGAATTCGCAAAAGTAGGAACTGAAATTTTAGTCATAGCAGGTAAGAAAAAATTAAATGCGAAAGTGGTTAAATTACCTTTTTACAAAAAAGATTAAACCCGCTTTCATAAATAGAAAAGGCTTTCAATTCTGTTGAATTGAAAGCCTTTTTTATTTGTAATATATGCTGTTATAATTTCGAAATTAAATCATCTATCATTCGCTCCTCCACTTTGCAATTGCTAATTAGTGCTTTTTTCAACTTCGCTTTATCCACTTTTTCAGAAACATTCTTTTTTGTGCATTTTACTGCTTCGTCAAATGCTGTTCCCGCTTTTTCAACTAAAGCAGTTATCGCTTCGATATTTCCCTCAATTTGAAGTGCTTTAATTTCTTCATTGATTTTCACGACTGATTGAGTGCAACTGCAAATATTATTTACTGTTTCTTCCGTCGGAGTACTTTCATCACCAGTACAATTTGAAAAAATAATTATAATACTAAAAATGAAAATTATGGTTTTAAAATAGTTCATCTGTTTGCCTTTTTTTAACTTTAAAATAAAGTCTTTTCCGAAATTATAAAATTATTTTGACTTCGCCCCTTTAAACCAATCCTTTAAAACTTCCTCCGCTATTTTTCCTTGAGGAGTATAATCTGCTGCACGGAATCTTGCTCGTCTCCCCTGCCCTTCTCCTCGATAATTTGGGTACCATTTCCAAAGGAAGCCTCCGCCCCACCAATCCTCTTTCCAAAAAACTTCGAAGAGTGCTTCGATTGCATTCGCTTGAGCTTGTTGATTAACTGGAATCTCCGTTCTTTGATTTTCGAGTTCCCAGTTTTTGTGCGCACATCCGTCAATGCTCATATACCCATATTCCGTAAAAACAATTGGTTTTCCTGTTTTTTGATAAAATCTGCGAAGCTCTTTGACTGTAGGTTTCCATGCTTTTTTTAATTCTTCGATCGTTGGCGTTTTTGATTTTACTAAAGGGAAATAAGTATCAATTCCTACGAAATCTAATTCATCCCAAAATGAAACAACTTGATAAGCATCCCAATTCGAAGCATAGGTCAACTTCCCATCATAGATTTTTTTAACTGCTCTGATCAGTCCTCTCCAATATTTTTCTCGTTTTTTGACCGACTGTTTCACTTCTGTACCAATACAAAAAACTTCTACATTGAGAGAGTCTGCTATTTTTGCATAAGTCAAAATATAGTCTGTATAATCTGATTCCCACTTTTTCCAATCAGCCTCATTATCAAAATCCAATTCTCCAATCCAGCTTCCATGCATCCAGACATGTGGTTTGAGCAACACTTTTATGTTACTTTCCTTTGCCAATCGGATCGTTTCAATAGTACCTTCTGCTCGCTCACCCCACCATTGTCGACTAGTATTAAATCGAACTATCGGTTCATCATTTGGCGAAAACCCAAACGGCGTCACCGCAATCCAATCTGCTCCAACATCATTTATTCGAACCATTGGGTTATCAGAAAAAGGTCGGGAAGGTGCAACAAAACTGAGTCCTTTCATTTTTTCAGTAGGCAATTCTAACGATGATGAACTCAGTTTTTCAGAAGGAGTATTGCAACATAAGCTTAAAAAGCAAAATGTAATCAGGAGTGAAAATATTTTCATTTTTAAAATGATTTATTTTGGAACATTTAATATTTCTATATGACTGTACTCCCAAGGTAGCTTTGAGTCACCTTGAAGATAGGAAACCTTTTTATTTTTTAATACACAAAAAACACATTCGGATCAGGACAATTCTCTGAAAACTCTGCCAATAATTTTTCACTCGTTACTCCTGGAAAATCTCCTTCCTTGCCCATCATATTATTGATGATTTGAAAATGCAAATGTGGCACCCATCCTCCATTTTCAGTTCGATTTCCCATTGCTGTAAAAACTGAACCTTTTTCGATAAGCATTCCTTTTTCCAAATTCCCTAGCGAAGCTATATTCAAATGTCCATACAATGTGTAAAAGACAAGACCATCTATATCATGTTGTAAAATGATCGTCGCTCCATAATCCAAATGTAATTCATTGTATTGAAAACTGTGAACTCTTCCTTCAAGTGGTGCATAAATTTCTGTTCCAGCCGAAGACCACCAATCTACACCAAGATGAATATCTCGATTTTCAGCTTCATTTTTAAAATTATTACTCTGTTGATAAAGTACTCGTTTCTCCAAATATCCTCCAACTCCAACTTTCGCCTCATTTCTTTTTAATTCTTGTTGAATATAAAAATCTAACCCATCATAAGTCTGAATTGATTCTAAATCTAAATTAGGAGTATTTGCATTTAAATCAATTTTACAAAAATCTTCCTTTTGGAAAGACTTTCCTAAAAGAGGAAAAAAGTCAGATTGGTATTTTTCTAATGTACCTAAAAGCATTTTCTAATTTTTTTAATTATCAAATCAATAATAAAAACTAATTTTTATTGCAAAAAACACAAAGAATAGCTCTCATTGTTCCACAATTAAGATCAAGTATTGAAAATATTCTAAAATACATGATATTTTTATCGACAATATTGCCATTTATTCAATAAAATAATCATTTTATTGAATGAAACACAAAAAATAAACTAATTCATTAAATAATTTGCATTAAAAAAAGAAATGAGCGTATATTTGTATTATCAACGTTAACGAACGATGACATAATTCTAAATGAATAAGTTTTCAATCAAGTATAAATTTATTCATTAAAATTTAAAATACTGTAAGGTGATGAAATTAGGCAGCCATGCCCTCTTGTCTCGGGGGTGAAGAGTCCGATATAAATTCTGAGCAATCAGAACTAATCGCTTCGTGAAGGTTCGAGTCCTTCTCTTACAGCTTTTGTATTCTTCGGAATAATTGGAATCTGTATCACATTTGAAAAATTAATTTCCTAGTTAATTTTTCTTACTTAACGAAAAAGCCCTTGGTAATTAATTTTACCAAGGGCTTTTCTTGTTTACAAAAATGAAGTTCATTTTTGATTTAAAAAAAATATAGAATGTATTTAGGATTTTTTTTGCCAGAAAAAGAATGCAGCCCCTTTTTTTAATTTTACATAATTAACGTCAAAACAATTTGTAAAAATAAAAAACTGGTGAGAGTAGAAAGGGGCTGCACCTTTATATAGATTGATGAGTTTTTAACCATTAGTATTACGATTATCATCTCTCAAACGCTGCCACCTTTTTTTATTTTATTCATTTTCGTAACTCGCCACCAGTTCTTTCAATTCTTGCAAGTACTCTTGTTTCTTTGACTCTCTTCTTGCTAAAGTTGTTCCTGTAAAATAATTATGCCCTCCTATAAACCCTACTTGAAGACGATTCCATGACTCTTCATCGGAGATCACTTTATATTCTTTGAATTCTTCAAACAACGTATTTCCTATAGAATAAAAATCATTTCGACCTAAATAATCCAAATCTGCATCACAGATTATTTCTTCCAATATATTTTTAGGAGCCTGAGGAATTTTGGTAGCCATGATCATTCCGCATATTTTTTCGATATCATCTTCGCTATAACCAAATTCTGGTAAGTTTTTTCTTGCTATTTCGCAGCCTTTCTCTTCATGATTAGTATAGGTTTCAGTAAAACCACAATCATGAAAAAGTGCTGCAGTTTTAAGGAGCTTAGTTTCCTTCTTAGAAATACTTTCAGCTCGACAGAGTTCGCTCGTTATTTTCAACACATCAAGAGTATGATGCATACCATGGTAGGTGAGTTTGTTAGTCAACTCACTTTCCATCTTTCTTAAGATAAATAATTTAGCAGCTCTGTAGTCCATATAGTGTTGAGAAAATAAAACCATAAAAGTAACAACCCGATCAATCCTTAATTTATTATTTTTTTTTGGGAAAAAAAACAAGATAGAAAGGTTTCGCAAAAAAAACTACTAAACTGTTTTGCTTCGCAATTGCTCTATTTTTAAATAAGATCTATTTTAATCAAGGCAATAAAGTAAAACAGAAGCGAAACAAAACAGTTTGACATTTTTTTTAATGTTTATCTTCAGTAGTTTCTTTCACCTCCTGTTCTGCCAGAAGAATCACTCCTGCAGCCATAAATTTAAGTTCTTCTTTTGGCTCAGTTATTTTCGCAATTTCTTCTTCTGATGCTCCTTCATCTTCTGCATAATGTTGCAACTCTTCAACAGAGGTTTTTTCTCGGAAAGCTTTTCCCTCCATTACCACTTTTCGACCGCTACAATCTTTTGGAAGAAAGAATCCATAATCTTTAAATTTTACAAACATTTCTCTTCCATCATCTGAAACGATGTTTACCCAACATCCTTTCGATTGACAAACACTTTCTACTGTTCCTGTAACTTTTGTATCGATTGAATCTAATTGATCCATTTTTATCAATAATTCATTAAACGTAAGTGCATTATCAGGAGTTATTTTTTCTCCAAAGATTTGATCAGTAGCTTTCTCTTCTGCAACTTGTTCAGCACTTTTGTTTGCGTCACCGCATGCTGTTAAAATTAAAATCGTAGTCATTAATAATAGAAAATTCTTAAACATTTTTACTGAGTTTTAAATTTGTGAAAAGTTCATAGACGAACCCTATGTTTATTAGTCTAACAAAAATCGAAATTAGCATTTTCGTTGGTCGCTTGGAATTCCAATTATAAGTAGATTATAGGGGCTGTTTATGAACAAAAAAATATTGTATGTTAAATTCGTTTTTGCTAAAAATTAATCAAAAGTAAAGATAAACAATTCTTTTACGCTAATATTTTTTTTAAAATGAAAAAATTTAAACAATATTAGATGTAGAAATAAGTTAATAATACGCATTTCTATTTTAGTGAACTTTTGTTCGTCCTAAAAATCTTACTTCAAAAAAAAAATAAAGCTTCACTTTCCAAAAAAGAGCATAAAACATAAGGAAATTTTACAATACATAATTTTATTTTTGGTTCAACCTAATTCACCTGCATTTTTGCAGATTTAAAATCCAAAAGCATGAGACGATTAATTTGTATTGTAGTGATGATTTCCATCGCTTTTCTTCAGACTTCAACAGCACAATGTATTAAAGGAAATTGTTTTAACGGTACAGGTACTTTTATGTACTCAAGTGGCGCTAAATATATTGGTACATTTAAAGGTGGTAAAATGCATGGCGACGGAGCATTGTATTTTAGCAATGGAAATAAATATTTTGGACAATGGGTCGAACAGTATCGAGAAGGAAAAGGAAAAATGGTTTTTGCCAATGGTGATACCTATCGTGGTAATTTCAAAAGAGGAAAAATGAATGGTAATGGAACCATGGAATTTAGAAATGGAAGTCGCTACGAAGGGAATTGGTCAGATGATCTTATTTCTGGAAAAGGAAAATTTTTATTTACCGACGGAAAAAAATACGTAGGTGATTTTCGAAATGGAAAAATGCATGGAGAGGGAACGATGATCTATCAAGACAAATCCAGATTTGTTGGCGCTTGGAAAAACAATCAACGAGATGGTCATGGAACTTTAACTCAAGCAAATGGTACTGACGTCGTTGGTGTTTGGGCAAATGATAAATTCCTCGATGATAATTCAGGAGGAACAACTATCGCTCAAAATGATAATTATAATCAGTCAATAACTGCTTCTAATTTCCCATCCAACTCAAATGCGAATGCAAATGACAAAGCACTTCGTGATTGTAATAAAGCAGATTGTATGAGTGGTCATGGAAAGTTTACTTATTCAGATGGAAGTCGTTATGTAGGTACTTTTAAAAATAGATATCCGCATGGCGAAGGGACTTGCTTTTATTCCAACGGAGATAAATATGTAGGAGGTTGGGAAAATCATGCTCCTCATGGAGAAGGAATTATGTATTACAAACATGGTCGAGTACTTGGTGCTCTTTGGAATAATGGAAATGTAATTAAAGAATTAGAAAGTGGTGATACTCCAATTGGTAATGAATATGTCGAGGTAGATCAAAGTGCTAGTGTGAAAATTTGGGCAGTTGTAGTTGGCGTAGCGAGGTACCAACATATGCCTGTTTTGAAATATACAGATGATGATGCTTACCACACTTATGCTTTTTTGAAAAGTCCAGAAGGTGGAGCATTACCTGATAATCAAATTAAAGTTTTGATTGATGAAGATGCCACTCGTGGAAATATTTTGCGGACAATGCGAAATGTTTTTCTTCGAGCAGATGAAAATGATGTGGTGATTTTGTATTTTTCAGGACATGGATTACCTGGCTCATTTTTGCCAGTTGATTTTGATGGATTCAATAATAAAGTAGGACATGAAGATGTCAAAGCTATATTTAAAGAATCAAAAGCGAAACATAAACTTTGCTTGGCAGATGCTTGTCACTCAGGAACATTGACTGCAATGCGAAGTGCACCGCTCGAAAGTACTTTGAAAAAATACTATTCTGCCTTTGACAATTCTACTGGAGGAACCGCATTATTGATGTCTTCAAAAGGGGAAGAATACTCCTTGGAGGATCAAGGTTTACGTCAAGGAATTTTTAGTCACTACTTAATCAGAGGATTAAAAGGTGAAGCAGATAAGAATAAAAATAAAATTGTAACGATTCAAGAATTATATGATTTCGTATTTAAAAAAGTAAGAAATTACACAGGAAACGCACAGTCTCCAACTTTAACAGGAGTTTATGATTCAAGAATGCCTGTTTCCGTTATAAGATAATTCCACGCGTAGCCTGGCTCTCTTGAGTCAGCTAACCTTTGGAAAAATATACCTGACTCAGAAGAGTCAGTCTACGATAAAAATTAACCGTTAACCATTCAACATTAACCGTTAATAAAGAAGCTGTTGTCAGAATTGGTTTTCCCAGAAGAGGGAAAATTAAATTTATTGTAATCAGTCGTCCAGGGTAATTGGACGGCTGATTTTTTTTTGTTTTTTTGAATCCTGACTTGAGTAATTTTACGATATCCCTCAAGTTGAAAACATGAAGTTTTATCAAAATTCTCAATTCTCAAATCCTTGTTCTTAAATCGATACTCTCACCTCTTTAATTATTATATTTGCCTCGTTGAATTTTTATCAAAAAAAACTTCAAATCTCCAGCAAATGATGAGAATCTTACAAAATATATTTTTTGGAATCATCGCCTTAGTTGCGGCAATGGTTGTCGTCTCCTTCTTCCTTCCTGAAAAATATACCGTTGAAAAATCCACTCACATCAATGCTCCAGTTGATATCGTTTTCCAACAAATCAATGATTTAAAAAACTGGAAAGAATGGTCCTACTTCATGAATCTCGATCCAGAATGGACGACAGATTTTGGTAATTGGACTTTCGGCAAAGACGCAGCTTTCCGCTGGAAAAGTGAAAAATTGGGCAATGGTCAACTAAAAATAATCGAAAGTATCCCTAATAAAAAAATCCTCGTTCACTTTGATTATGATGTACCTGGCAAAGGTGGTGATGCCCTTTATTTTTTCAAACAAGAAGATGATGGAACCTCAGCAACATTCCGATTAGAATTTCCAGTTTCACTAACTCCAAAAGATAAATTCGAAAATATATTTTTTGAAAAAGAAAATAATGAACCTCAAATCAATCACAGCCTAGAATATCTCAAAAAGGTAAGCGAACAAAAATTTAAAGAAAAGCTGAAATAACGGTTAATGCTTAACGGGGAACGAGGAACACAGTCATGGGAAGAACATTCACCGTTAAAAGTTCACCGTTATCCCAAATGCGCCAAAAACAACTTGCTTCGCATCTTGTTTATAGTTTAGAAAGGAAATGAAGGATTATTTTAATTTTGATAAAAACGTCGTTGAAATGAATTACACAAAAGATTCAAATAAAAATTTATCATATCTATGGAAGCCCGTTTTGTTTGTCGCAGGATGGTTAATTATGTTGACATCTTGCGCTTCAGAATCCAATTCCAGTTATCGACCTCCTATGTCAGGAGCTATCGGTAAAACAAGCGAAATTGTCGTTGTCGCAGATGATAATGTCTGGGAAGGAATGGCAGGTGATACTTTTCGTTACTATTTTCAATCAGCTTATTTGCTTTTGCCACAACCAGAACCAATGTTTGATCTTCGGCACTTAACTCCTGAGCAATTGAAAAATGATCGGATGCTGAGAGACCTAAGAACATTTGTTTTTTTAGGCAACTTTCAAGATGTACATTCTGAAACCAATAAAATTATTCAAAAAGATCTTGGCCCCGAAAAAGTAAATCGAGCTAAAACAGATCCAAAATTTCATACTGTCGTCGGACATAATAAATGGGCTCATGGGCAATTGATGACTTTTATTTTTGGGAATTCCCAGCAAGCACTTTCTGAAAACATCAAAGCGAGTTTCCCAAATATTGCAAAACGAGTTCATGACTTTGACCAATCTCAAATTGGGAATTTCACTTATCTCAAAGGTCGAAATATTGGTGTAGAAAATACGATAAAAGAAAGAATGGGTGCCGAAATGAAAATTCCGCAAGAGTATTTTGTAGCCAGAGACACAACAAATATCATCTGGTTACGAAAAGAAACTTCGGAATTAAGTTCCAATATTTTTATTCATACATTACCTTATACCAATCAAGATCAATTTACCAAAGAAGGAATTCGTAGCATCCGAGATAGTCTCGGAAAAGAACATGTTACTACTAATATTGATGGCGCATACATGCGAACGAACGATGTTGATTTACCAATGTTTGCCATTCCAATGGAAATAAATGGCAGTTATGCTGTTGAAGTTCGAGGCGTTTGGGATTTAGTGAATGACTTTATGGGTGGACCATTTATTGGTTATTTAATTCATGATAAATCCACCAATCAATTACTTTATATTGAAGGGTTTGTTCACGCACCATCTACGACAAAAAGAAAGTTTATGGAAAGAATTGAACACATTTTGCGGAATACTAAGTATGGAAATAACTCTGCCGCTACTACCAATTCTGAAGAATAATTTAGTTGAACAGTTGATTAGGTAATCAACCAAACAATTCCCGATTATCTAATCAACTCTTTAACTATTCTCCAATCAATCATCCACCATCATTAGTAAAAAGGGTGAATCAAGCTATCCCTATTTTTCTCAAAAAGATAGAATAAGCTTCCAAAGAAAAACCGATCCCCGTTCGAAGTAAGATATCTAAGACCAAAGCTTGCCGCCCTGATCTATCTTTTACAGAAGTTTGATTTGTATCCTTTCCTAATCTTTTCTTTTGCCTTTTACCCAACTTTTAAAAACCAAAGACCGTCTATTTTTTTGACAAAGCTTTTTTATTTTTGAAAAAAACAAATCATGAAAAATTTATTCTTATGCATCCTTTTCATTTTACCTATTTCAATTAATGCACAAGGGTGGGACCAAATTTACCCACCTGACTCAACTGTCTTTGGACTAGGCTTCAGTATTGGATTTGAAGTTGATTTGACTTCAGAAGGTGGTTATCTTTTAGGTGGTGAAGTTGATTTGCCAACAGGAGCCATTCGACATTATTTGCGATTGGTAAAAACGGATCATTTAGGAAATGCGATTTGGCAGCATACCTATAATGAGAATGATGTTGTTAATGAAGAAGTACGTTTTGTCAAAGAATTAGCTAGTCAAGAAATTATTGTAGGTAGTAGT
This sequence comes from uncultured Saprospiraceae bacterium, assembly GCA_905480595.1. Taxonomy (GTDB): domain Bacteria; phylum Bacteroidota; class Bacteroidia; order Chitinophagales; family Saprospiraceae; genus CAJQQY01. The sequence goes on from CAJQQY010000464.1 coordinate 13,658, forward strand.
AAAAACGGTTTTCCTAGTTTCCGGAAATTAGATGCGTTGGGAAATTCAACTTGGGAAAAAACTTATGAAAGCGATACTTTTCATATTGCTCAATCAGGAATTATTTGTTTTGATGGAAATTATTTGTTTGCTTGTTATTCTTCGATTTTATCCGATGCTGTTTTTTCCTTATTGAAATTTGACGTAGAAGGAAATTTGATTTGGAAAAAATATCATACACTTCCTGGTGGAGGAACCCCACTAGCAATTAGCGAAACTAGTGATGGAGGTTATATTGCTACCGGAAATTTAGACTCAAAAGTTACTCTGTTTAAAATTAGTCCTGAAGGAAATTTAGATTGGACAAAATCTTACGAATTTTCCACTTTTGATAATGGCTTTACCGTCAAACAAACTTCTGATGGGGGCTATATTGTAGGAGGTGTCACCACAGGAATTAATAGCAATTTACCTTTAGTTTTTAAAACTGATTCACTTGGAAATGGAGAATGGACAAAAACATTAACAGGTAACCCTAAGCACCAAATTTCTGATATCATTTTAAAACCTAACGGAAATTATGTTGCAGTAGGTGCACTTCAAGGGTTTTGGGGATTTAGTCAAAATGGATTTATTATAGAATTAGATGAAGTAGGAGAAGAAGTTTGGTCTGAAAACTTTACTCCCCTGAACCAACAGGTCTCCTCTATAAAACATACTTCTGATGGTGGATATATTTTAGCTGGAGCTGCCCCCGAAGGAATGCTACTCAAAAAAATTGGAGGAGCAACTTCTATTAAAAATAATCATCTCCCCAAACTTAACATAGAAGTATTTCCAAATCCAATGACCTCTCAGACTACTTTTAAAATCGAAAATTCTAACCTTAAAAATAT
>CAJQQY010000465.1 GCA_905480595.1 uncultured Saprospiraceae bacterium
ATTCCAAAACTGTATGAGATGAAATCAAAAATTGTCTTTCACTCAAAGCAATTCCAACTGGTCCACCATAACGACCAAACTCTGGCTCATAATCAGAGTATCTAAGCGTGTTATTTGGATACCATTTTAAATCTTCTGAAAAATTTGGTGGATAATTAGGTTCAACTCTTCTGGAGGGTTTTGATTCAAAATAATTATTAAAATGTTCTTCTAAATTAGGTTTTAAAATAGAATTCATCATCTCCAAGTTACCTTTTAATCGCAATCGAATGTGAGGTCCTTTTTCCCAATACCTAACAAAAAAGTATTGTTGAGCAATACCTGTCTGAACAGCAGTATTAACATACGGTTCAATTGCTCTTTGCAAAAAATCTTCCCAAGGTTCATTATAAAAAAGATGGACGGAAAGCCAGGTATCGTGTAAATGTTTGTTCATAAAAGAGTTTTACTCCGTATTTTTGTTCCTCAAATATCGGTTAAAATATTAAGATTTTTTCTAATTTACCTTAATAAAAAATTTAAATCAAAAAATCCTAAAGTGAAATTACAATGAGATTTTTTGATTTGTGATTTATAACGCTTCAGATTCTATAGAACGGTCAATTCTCCTAATTAATCCTCGAAGAACTTTTCCATTACCTCCAACTTCTACACATTTATTCACTCCATCTTTTGCCATATTTTGAACTGTTTGAGTCCATCTTACCGGTGAAGTTAATTGAGCGATTAAATTGTATTTAATCATCTCAGGATTTTTTTCTGGAAGAGCATTTACATTTTGATAAATTGGACAAACTGGAATCTTGATTTCGGTATTTTCAATTGCTTCTCCTAACTCTTTCAAAGCAGGTTCCATCAAAGGTGAATGAAAAGCTCCCCCAACTTGTAAAACGATTGCTCTCTTAGCACCAGCTTCTTTTAATTTCTCAACAGCTTTATCAATTCCTGAAATTGATCCAGAAATCACTAATTGTCCAGGTGAATTATAATTGGCAGGTACTACAATATCATCTATTTCATCACATATTTTTTCAATAACCTCGTCATCTAATCCAACGATAGCAGCCATTGTACTTGGAGTTGCTTCACAAGCTTTTTGCATAGCTAAGGCTCGTTTTTTAACCAAATTTAGCCCATCTTTAAAACTCATTGCGCCACTAGCAACTAGTGCTGAAAATTCTCCTAGTGAATGCCCTGCTACGGCATCTGGTTTGAAATCGTCACCTGCCATTTTAGCTTTAATAATGGAATGTAAAAATACGGCTGGTTGTGTAATTTTAGTTTGCATCAAATCTTCAGCAGTTCCTTCAAACATTACATCCGAAATTCTATATCCTAAAATTTCATTGGCTTGTTCAAATAATTCTTTGGCAAGTTCAGAGCTTTCGTAAAGGTCTTTTCCCATTCCCTCAAATTGGGCAGATTGACCTGGAAAAACATAGGCTTTCATATGTGTAGGTTTTGATTTAACGGTGAACGGTTAACGATGAATGATTAACGCGAAAACCTGTAATATTTTTAAAACTTAAATTATTATAATTAATTATTAACAAGAATTTATAAAAAAAGAAGAGTAACAACGCTACTCTTCCTCTTTTTTTATTTTGCAAAAATATAAATTATTCATTAAGTCTTAGTGCAAATTTGAATTTATTAGATTCAAAAATTCACCTCTAGTTGGTTGTTTTTCAAACTCACCGGTAAATGCTGATGTCGTGGTAACTGAATTTTGTTTTTGAACTCCTCTCATCATCATGCACATGTGTCTTGCTTCTATTACAACTGCAACTCCAAGCGGCTTTAAAGTGTCTTGAATACAATGTAAAATTTCATGTGTCAATCGTTCTTGAACTTGCAATCTTCTAGCAAAAACATCAATTATTCTAGGGATTTTACTTAATCCAACGATATGTCCATTCGGAATGTAAGCGACATGTGCTTTTCCAAAAAACGGTAGCATATGGTGTTCGCACATCGAGTAAACTTCGATGTCTTTTACGATTACCATCTCGCTATACTCTTCTTTAAACATAGCCGATTTCAAAATCTTCTTTGCATCTAAGTTATAACCATGAGTCAGAAATTGCATGGCCTTTGCTGCTCGCTCGGGTGTTTTTAATAATCCTTCCCGATTGGGATCTTCGCCGATTCCTTCAAGGATAAACTCAAATCTATCCATCAAGTCAGCTGTTAGTTTTTTAGGGTACGATTCTGTCTTTTTATATTTACTCATAATACTTTTTTAATGTTACAAGCAATGAACATCACTAGATTAATGATTGTTTAAAAATCATAAAAAATTATTCTCCGAAATACTCTGCGTAAATCGTTTCTGTTTCTTGTAACTTGATAGAATGTAACTTACAACCTTTGATCTTAGGCTTAAGTTGTTCCCAAAAAAGGATAGTTAAGTTCTCTGTGGTAGGTTGGAGTCCTTTAGGAATGAAGTCAATATCTAAATTAAGGTTGGAGTGATCAACTTTATTTGTAATCACTTTTTTTATGATTTTACTAAGTTTTTTGGCATCCATCACAAATCCAGTTTGAGGATCAGGAGTGCCTTTTACGGTTACAAACAAATCATAATTGTGCCCATGCCAATTTTTATTAGCACATTTTCCAAACACTTTGAAATTTTTCTTTTCGCTCCATTCATCTACCCATAATTTATGAGCAGCATTGAATCTTTCTTTTCTAGTCAAATAAACCATAGTATGATTTTTTTAAATTTTGCGCAGCAAAAGTACAAAAATAAGCTACGTAAAACCTTAAAAATTATCATTGGAAATTAAATTAATGATATTTCTATTTCTTCTATTATTAGAAAACCAAAATTCTAATTTATTCATTTTTTATCCATGGTTAAAAGGGATTTATCGAATTAGTTATTAACTTTCCGTAATTAAACCTTCATTACGATTTCTAGTAAAAAAAGGAATATTAGTCAGCTAATGGATCAAGTAGCAAAAAGAACAATTCGAGCAAAAATATACGACTTCGTTACTCAGCGTATCGTTTATCATACTGCATTTTGGTTAGTGATGTTTTTATTGCTATTAAGCTTACACAGTAATAGCCATAGCTTTTTCACCAAGTTTAGCATTGAATCAGTCAACATCTTTTTTTACGGAATATTGGTATATTTTAACCTTTTTTACCTTATTCCTAATTACCTTACTGAAAAGAAGTTCCTATTATATTGTGGTCTGTTGATTTTATCTGTGTTAGTAATAACGCCTATAAAATTATTGGTTTTCTATTTAATCTTACACAATGCTGAAACCTTTATTATTGGTAAACAATTTTGGTTTTTTATTGCTACTTTTTTAATCGTTGGATCTTCGACAATTGGAAAAATCATTACTGATTGGGTTCGTCATTTAAGAGAGAGAAAAGACTTGCAAACCCAAACGATGCAGTCGGAATTACGTTTTTTAAAATCACAGATCAATCCTCATTTTCTATTTAATACATTGAATAATCTTTATGCTTTAACTTTAAAAAAATCAGATAAAGCGCCAGAAATTGTAATTAAACTTTCAGAAATGATGAGATACATGTTGTATGAATGTAATGAACGAAGAGTTCCTCTACAAAAAGAAGTAAATTACATTCAGAATTATTTAGATTTAGAAAGATTGAGACAAGGGAAAAATGTGGAAATAAATTTTAAAGTACAAGGACAGGTCTTTGATCAGCAAATCGCTCCTTTGATGTTTATACCATTTTTAGAAAATAGTTTTAAGCACGGGTTAAATACTCACCTATCTCATGGATTTGTAAATATCTTGTTAGAAGTGGAAAACCAACACATCCATTTTTATATTGAAAATAGTAAATCAGAAAGTTTACCAACTCAAACCCACAAACGAAGTTGTGGTATTGGTTTGGTAAATGTAAAACGTAGGCTAAATATTATTTATCCTAACAGTTATAAATTAGAAATCCATGATGACCCCAATACGTATGGTGTAGAATTGGATATTGATTTAAATTGATTTGAGATTAAGGGAATTGAGACTCTCAATACTCAATTCCCTTAATCCCAATACCCAGTAACAAATTTTGTAAACTAAAAATTAATTGAATGATAAATGTAATTATTGTTGACGACGAACCTCTTGCTTTAGATGTTTTGGAAACATACATTGATAAAATTCCTGATCTAAACTTGGTAAAAAAATGTAGCAATGCTTTAGAAGCCAATTCTGCATTAAATGAGCATGACATTGACTTAATGTTTTTGGATATTCAAATGCCACAGTTAACTGGAATTGACTTCTTGAGAACTTTGGCAAAACCTCCAAAAGTTATTTTCACTACCGCATACGCAAACTATGCCGTGGAAGGTTTTGAGTTGAATGCGGTTGATTATTTGTTAAAACCAATTTCGTTAGATCGTTTTATGAAAGCTGTCAACAAAGCCCAAGAACAAATTAACCTTGAGAATAAAGATGCTGCCCCTGTTTCATCTTCTTCGGATGGAGATGGTGAAGATTACATTTTTGTTAAAGCCGATAAAAAATTAATCAAAGTAAATTATAGTGATATAGTTTATATTGAAGGTCTTAAAGATTATGTAATTATTCGATTGAACTCTAGTCGAATAATTACACTTCAAACCATGAAAAGTTTAGAGCAAAAGTTACCTGCTTCAACCTTTAAAAGGATTCATAGGTCGTACATTGTGAATATTCAAAAGATTCAAGCTGTCCAAGGAAATATGGTTGAAGTCATTGAAAAAAATCAAGCTAAACATTTACCGATTGGTAAAAACTATCGAGAAGAATTGTTAGAAATAATAAATAAGAATAGATTATAAAATAAGGAAAGCGGTTAATGCCGCTTTTTTTATTTTATCAATACCTAATAAAAATAGCAACGGGTGTAGCTTTTGCCACACCCGTTTTATCTAACAAACAAAACCAACTAAAAACCAAATAATTTGCTTCGAGTATTTTTATAAATTCTCTAGCAATTTCTTAGATAACGGTCAATATTTTTATATGCTGTTTCATTAACATACTTTTAACAGAACAATAACACTAATCATACGTATTATTGTAATAATTCATACATAAAGATAAATTAGAATAAACCCTTCTTTTTTTTCATCTTTGTGTTTAATTTTTATAAAGACAGAAACTGCGTTGTATGACATTTGACAATTTCGATTTTGCCCCTAGCCTGCTTGAAGCCCTTGATTTTATGGGATTTAAAGAACCCAGTCCGATTCAAGCACAAGCAATTCCATTAATCAATCAGAAGAAGGATCTTATCGCTTGTGCCCAAACTGGTACAGGTAAAACAGGTGCTTTCCTACTTCCTGTTCTAAATAAAATAGCTTCTAATCCAGATAGAAAAGGCGTGCAAGCTATTATTATTGCTCCTACTCGAGAATTAGCTTTACAGATAGACCAACAAGTTGAGGCCTTTGGATATTTCCTAGGAGTTAGTTCTATTCCAGTTTATGGAGGTGGAGATGGCGCTTCATTTGATCAACAAAAAAAGGCATTTACAAAAGGTGTAGATATTGTTATAGCAACGCCAGGTCGGTTACTTTCACATATCAGTTTAGGTTATACCAATTTTAAAAGTGTACAATTTTTAATATTAGATGAGGCAGATCGAATGTTGGATATGGGATTTTTTAACGACATCATGACCGTAGTTAAAAAACTTCCTGAGCAAAGACAAACTTTACTTTTTTCAGCAACTATGCCTACTAAAATTAGAGAGTTGGCGAAGAAGCTTTTAAAAAATCCAGCACAAATAAGTATAGCACTTTCAAAACCTGCTGAAGGAGTTGTTCAAGGTGCTTATATGACTTATCCTCCACAGAAGATTCCTCTTGTAGAAATCTTGCTAAAAGGAAAAGAAGAAAAATATCCAAGTGTAATTATCTTTTCCTCAACCAAAAGAGTTGTTAAAGAACTTACTCAAGCCTTAAAAAGGAAAAGGTTTAAAGTAGCTGCTATTTCATCTGATTTAGATCAAAAAGAAAGGGAAGCTACCCTACTTGATTTTAAATCACATAAACTTCAAATTCTTGTTGCAACAGATATTTTAGCAAGAGGAATTGATATTAAGGAAATTAGTTTGGTCATTAATTTTGATGTTCCAAATGATGCGGAGGATTATGTACACCGAGTTGGACGAACTGCAAGAGCAGATTCTACTGGTGTTGCATTGACCTTTATAACTCCTAGAGATCAAAGAAATTTTGGAGAAATAGAAGCCTTAATCGGTAGTGAAGTTAAAAAGTTAGATCTCCCTGATGAGTTAGGTGAAGGGCCAAAGTATAATCCAAATGCACCTAGACAAAGTAGGTTTGGAAACAATCGAGGTGGTGGTGGAAGAAGCAGACATAGTAATAATCGAAATAGAAACTCCAGGAATTCTAATAATCGAGGTGGTGGTAATAATAGGAATTCTAATAATAGGAATTCAGGTTCAAAACCAAAATCTCCTTCTAAGCCTAGATAACCTATATTTTATTAAAAATGAAAAGAGCCATTCCAAAGATTCGGAATGGCTCTTTTTTTTTGAAAATCAGCCTTTCTACCAACTATCCACTATTCGATATTGATTTTCAATATTTGTATTTTTAGGAATACTTTCTATAGCTGTAACAATCCACTTACGAGAGTCTTTCGGATCTATTACCTCATCAAATTCTAGGAAGGAAGCAGCAACAGTTGCCTTACCTCGATCATAAGCTTTTTTGACCAATTTTTCATATAGAGCTTTCTTTTTCATTTGATCTGGTTCAGCATCAAGTTCTTTTTTAAATCCTAATTTTACAGCACCTTCTAATCCCATTGCTCCAAATTCACCTGTTGGCCAAGCCACAGTAAAAAACGATTCATGTAAACTACCTCCAGCCATTGCCATCGCACCTAACCCATATGCTTTACGTAAAACTATTGTTAGAATTGGAACACTCAATGAAGCTCCAACTATAAACATTCGAGAGGAATGTCGAACCATTGCAGTCTGTTCACAATCAGGACCAACCATAAATCCTGGAGCATCACATAGTGATAAAATTGGAATTTTGAATGCATCACACAATTGCATAAATCTAGCTGCCTTGTCTGCAGCATTTGCATCAATTGCACCTCCTAAATGTCGAGTACTATTTCCAATTAATCCTATAGGTTTTCCTTCAATTCGAATAAAAGCTGTAACCATATTTTTTGCAAAACCACCACGTATTTCCAAAACAGAACCTTCATCAGCTAACTGGTTGATTACCTTAAATATATCATAGGCATATTTTCGATTTTCAGGCACTAAATTTCTAAGTTCCAATTGATCTTTACATTTCCAATCTTTTATTTCTCCTTGAAAATAAGACACATATTTTTTAGCGGCAGCAACAGCTTCAATTTCATCCTTCACTAAAATATCAATCACTCCATTCTCATATTGCATTTTAGCTGGGCCAATTTCCTTAGGATGATAATTTCCTAAACCTCCGCCGGCTATCATAGCTGGACCGCCCATTCCTAAAGAAATATTTTCAGTTGCAATAATAACATCAGAACAACCAGCAATTGAAGCATTTCCAGCAAAACAATATCCTGAAGCAATCGCCACTCTAGGAACTTTTCCACTTAATCTTGCATATTCAACAAAGGTCATCAAGTCTAAGCCTCCAGTAGAAATAATGTCAAAATCTACATCTCCAGGTCGGCCTCCTCCTCCCTCTACAAAAAAGATAACAGGTTTTTTAGCTTGCTTAGCTACCTGCATCATACGATCAGTTTTTTTATGATTAAATGCACCTTGGGTTCCAGCAAGCACGGTGTAATCATAACTTAAAACAATACATTTACATTTTTCTTTGTCGAACCATTTTCCATTAACAGAGGCAATTCCGGTGATGAGTCCATCAGCTGGAGTTTGTTGAATTAACTCTTCTTCCGATTTCCTTCCTCTTTGTGCTGCAACGATCATTGAACCAAATTCCACAAATGAATTGTCATCACAAAGGTCTGCAATATTTTCACGAGCTGTACGCTGTCCTTTTTTATGTCGTTTAGCTACTGCTTCAGGACGATTTTTATCGAAAAGAAAAGATTGACGTTTCTGAAATTCTTGGAGATCTTTTCGTGGAGCGGTAGATTTTTTCTTCGCCATGGAGAGATTTTTTTTGGAAAAAACTTGAAGTTGGTACTAAAACTATTGACAAGGTGACTTCAAGTCACCTTGTCAATAGTTTAACTGAATTTTAAATTTTACAAGGAAGCACCTCCATCCAACGTGATAGTTTGTCCTGTAATAAATTTAGTTTTATCAGATGCTAAAAACACGATCGCTTCAGCAATTTCTTTTGCTTCTCCAAATCGTCTCATTGGCACAAATCTTAAAAGTAATTTATCCATATCCTCCCTCATCACCAATAATTGATCAAGCAATGCTGATTTCGTATAACCTGGACAAACTGCATTAACTCTTATGTTATCATTAGCATATTCGAGCGCTGCAGACTTAGTCATTCCTACTACTGCAAACTTACTCGCACTATATGAAAGGTTTTTACCAGAAGCTTTTAAACCGGCTAAGGAAGCAACATTTACAATATTCCCTCCTCCATTTTTAAGCATTTGAGCAATAGCTAATTTCATGCAATAAAACACACCTGTTTGATTTACGGCGATAACATTATCCCAATCTTCTAAAGTGTGGTCAGCGACTTTTACCATTCGCTTAGGACCAATTCCTGCATTATTTACAATAATATCTAATCGACCATAAACTTCAACTGTTGAATTTATCAGGTTTTCAACTTCTTCATATTTAGTAACATTTGCACCTACAACGAGAGCTGTACCTCCTGCTTCGGTGATTCCATTAGCAACACTTTGAGCATTGTCTATATCCACATCAGACAAAACTACTTTTGCTCCGTTAGCGGCACATAAAATTGCGGTAGCTGCTCCTATACCGGATCCAGCTCCTGTTATGATTACGACTTTATTTTCTAATTGCATCATTTATTTTTATTATTTCTTTTTATTTTGATTTCGCTTCGCAAAAAATTAATCTTGAATCTTCTACTGCTGATTTTCGCATTTCAGAAGGATAGCCTTCGGTGGTTATCATTTTAATAAAATCATTTTTAGTAGCATACTCTACTATTAAAACTTTATCCCATTCTAGTTCAGGTGGTCCAATTAAAGTAAACTTTACATCTCCATAAAAATTAATTTTTGCATTAGATTTTGCGAAGAAAGGGATCGTTGCTTTCATGTATTCTTTATACCTCTCTGAACCTGAAATATCCGCATCATCTACTTTATCCTTAAATTTTAGGAGGTTCAGCATTTGCAAGGGAACATCAATTGGTAAAGCCATAAATTCTTGATATTGATCTTTGGTTAAGTCTAAATATTTTTCCATATCATTTTTAAATGAAGGTTATCATTTCTTTTTCAAGGTGTGGAAGTTCATTAAAACTCAATAGATTGAACTTATTTTTTGAAAAAAGAAAACTTGTAAATGAAGTGTTACGAACAGAGAAGTTCATTGCAACTATTTTTTTTTGATCCTTGATTCCAAGTGATTCTCCAGCAATAGATGAAATTGTTCCTCCAGAGGTAAAAGCACCAATAGTTTCTCCTCTACCTGTTTGGTCTAATATTCTATATAATCCTTTTCGAGCATTTTTTCTAAAAACATTCCATGTCTCTACTTCAGGAACATCAATTTTATCCTCGGACCATTTCTCCATAAAAAATTGAAATGCCAATAACATATTCCTTTTTTTTAATGAAGGATTTTCTTGAATTCCAACCATTAACTCTTTGACATAAGGAATTGATTCTTTAAGTCGAGGAAATGCAAATTGCATTGCTTCGACACCCGAATGTTCTCTTAAACCTTTGATGAACATTGGATCTGGAATCTCAAGTTTATTTTGGGAGTAAACATCAGCCACAATTTCAAACGTTTTCTTTTGTCGACTTAATGGACCAAGAAATATTTTATCAAACCGAATATTTTTTTTGACTAAATACTTTCCTAACTCTTCGGATTGTTTTTCACCATGTGGTGATAATTGATCATAATTATCAGCAAGGAATGATGCTTGAGCATGACGAAAGAAATATAATTTTGACATATCAATTCGTAGCGGGACTTTCCTATGTCCCGTTTTTTATTTACAAAACCATTATGTTAGGGACTTAGGAAAGTCCCGCTACTTAGAATAAATTATCGATTCGCTTTTTTTGAATAGCTTGTTGTCCCATCATGCAAAGCAGTTCAGCTCCTTTATCTAATTTGGCAAACTTAGGATCAGTAGTCATTCCGTGATGATAACGATAATAGATTTGTTGAACAATAACCGCTAATTTAAATAAGCCGAAAACATAATAAAAAATTAAATTATTAATGGGGCGTCCACTTTTCTGTGCATACATTTCTACGACTTCTGTTCGGCTTGGATTACCTGGCATTGCAGTTGGAGATGGAATTCCTTGATTTACTAATGGACCATCTGAAGCCATTGACCAATATGCAATTGAAGTTCCCAAGTCCATTAATGGATCACCAAGAGTACACATTTCCCAATCTAAAACGGCTGCAACTTCTTTCCAACTTTCATCTTTAAATATGATATTGTCATATTTAAAATCATTGTGAATTAAGCTATGATCATATTCTGTTGACTGATTTTCATCTAACCATTTCATCACACTAATTGCAGCAGGAACCTCAGATGTGGCAGCTTTTAAATATTGCTTTCCCCAGTTTCGAACTTGTCTCTCAACATATCCATCTGGTTTACCTAAATCTCCCAAGCCCACATTTTTATAATCTACTTGATGTAATTCTATAAAAGTATCCAACCAACTATTGGCAATTATAGGAAATTCTTCTACTGATATTTTTCTTTCTCGAGCTTCCTTGGCAGTTAATATAATTCCATTCACTTTTTCCATCACATAGAATGAAGCTCCAATAACTGAGTCATCTTCGGTGTAAGCATATGCCTTTGGAGCTTTTGTAAAAGCATTGTTAAGTTTTGACAAAACTTTGTATTCCCGTCCCATATCATGCCCTCGTTTGATGGCACCAAAAGGAGGACGACGCAATACGTATTCTTTATTTTCTATTTGTAAAAGGTAGGTAAGATTTGAAAAACCATTGGAAAATTGAGATACATCCAAATCACTTTGAACACTATCAATTAATTGGTTTTCTAATAAAAATCCTTTTAAAGATTCTTCTTTTAATTCCTCTCCCTTTCTAACGTTTTGACCCATCGTTTTTAACGGTTAATGATGAACGGTTAACCGTTCACCGTTATTTTAAAGGTATTTTTTAATCGTATTTTTCCCTAACTGATACATATGCACTTCGTCTGGTCCATCAGCTAATCGAAGGGTTCTTGCACCTGCCCAGAATGAAGCAAGGAAAGTATCTTGACTAACTCCCATTCCTCCATGAATTTGAATAGCTCGATCTAAAACCTTGAGTGCCATATTTGGAGCAACGATTTTAATCATCGCAATTAAATCTTTGGCTTCTTTATTCCCAAATCGATCCATTTTATCGGCAGCAGAAAGTGTCAATAATTTTGCTTGTTCAATTTCACATCTTGACATAGCAACTTCTTGACGAATACTACTAAAATCTTTAATTGGTCTTCCGAAGGCAACTCGTTCTCCAGTTCTACGACTCATTAATTCTAGTGCTCTTTGAGCCATTCCTATCAATCGCATACAATGATGTATCCTTCCAGGGCCAAGTCTTCCTTGGGCTATTTCGAAACCTCTCCCCTCGCCTAACAACATATTTTCTTTCGGAACTCTTACATCTTTTAATAAAACTTCAGCGTGACCTTCTGGAGAATCATAATATCCAAATACTGAAAGTGGTCTGATGATTTCTAATCCTGGAGTGTCCATTGGAACTAAAATCATACTTTGTTGCTGATGACGTGGAGCTGTTGGATCAGTTTTTCCCATAATAATTGCGACTTTACAATTTGGGTTCATGG
>CAJQQY010000466.1 GCA_905480595.1 uncultured Saprospiraceae bacterium
CCTTTTTTATCCGTTTTGATTTGATCGGTATAAAAATAATAACCACCTAAATTACCATTGGACCAATTAATTAAAACTAATTCGATTGGAAATTTATCACCAATAGTGCCTGTATATTTTTTAATAAAGGCATCAGTTGGAGCGATAGGAATATTCTCATTGGTTGGTTCTTGGGGAGAATTGGATGGGGGAATAGGTTCTTTTGGTTTTTCATTTTTACAAAAAGAAAATGCAAAAACCATTAAAAAGAGAAACCCAAATTTTCTCATGGACGTAATTGTTTTGTTATAAAAAATTATGTTTTGTAGAAAGGTAATTTAAAAAACGCATATTAAAAAATGTTAATCTTAAAATCGGCCAATTCAATTTTGATAAAAATAAAATAAAAATGAATAGGGGAGTTTAAAGAAGTAAATGTCAAGTGGTTGAAATTAATCACCAAAATATAATAAAGATGAAATCAATTAATTACACTCTTCTACTTTTCTTTCTAAGTTCGATTACTTTTTTACATGCCCAAATTATTCCAGGAGCAAATATGGAAAATTGGACTACCCATCAATTGTTTGAAACACCTCCACCTTTTCAAACAACTAACCTACAAAGTTTTATTTTGGGAACGGATTATAGTGTTACTCAGGTTTCAGGTGTAAGTGGAAGTGCTGCCAGATTAGAAACTATTCAAGGAGGTGGAGATATCATACCAGGCCTTTTAGTTTTGGGAGAATTGAGTGATGATTTAGGTGGAGGGATTCCAATAAGTTCTTCTCCAGATTCTATTCGAGTAAGTTTGAAATACGATATTCCTGCAGGTGATGCAGGAATTATTGTAGCAGTTTTTTCAAAAGAAGGAAATATAAATGGTGTAGCACAATATGAAATTATAGGGACTCAAAGTTCATTTGAACAGGTAACTTTCGATGTCCCACCAATTATTGGAGTACCAGATTCTATTCAATTTATTATTTTTTCTACTAATCCTGACGATCCCGTTGTTGGAGGTTATGTAGAGATTGATGATATAATTTTGATAGGAACTACAGATGTGATTCCAAATGGAGATTTCGAAATTTGGGAGTCTGTGGAATATGAGAAAGTGGATAATTTCTCTTCTTTTAATCCTTTTCAAGCACTTTTTGATTTGAAACCAATGGCGACTCAAACTACAGATGCTTATGCTGGAAATTCTGCGGTAAGAATTGAAAATGTAGAAATTATTGATTTTGATAATAATGATTTAGATACACTTGGGTTTATTTATTCTGGAGATTTCTTTTCAGATTATTCTGCTTTTGGTTTGGATGCTACACCACAAATTTTTTCTGGATGGTATAAATATGCACCAGTTGATGATGACTCAGCTTTAATTTTTTTGGAATTTACCAAGTATGATTCATCACTAGGTTATTCAGAGACGGTGGCTGAATTTGCTTTTTATTTGGGAGAAGCTAATGATTATACTTCCTTTGAATTTCCATTGAGTTTTACTGAAACACCTGATTCATTTTCTCTTGGAATTTCTTCAGGAAATTTTGAAAGTAACGATGAATATGTTCCTCTAGGAAGTGTGTTACACATTGATGAATTATCATTTGATTTTATTGAAGGGACGAGGGTTCCAATATTTTCTGATGCTCTTGAGATTTATCCAAACCCAGCTTCTGATTTTGTTTTTATTAAAATGGATAAAAAAGTAGGAACTCCAAAATCCATTCAATTGACTGATGCAATGGGGAGAGTTGTCCAGTTTTCAGATATAGAAAGTTTGGAATATGGAAATGATTTATTGAGAATTGATATCAAAAATTATCCTACGGGTATGTATTACTATAAAGTTGAAACAGAGGATTCGGTATATGCAGGCAAGGTGATGGTTCAAAAGTAGAACAAGAAAAAGACCTTCCAGAATTTAAATTTCTGGAAGGTCTTTTTACCATTAAATTTATCGTTTAAAAACTTCAAAGTCCGTCTCCTCAGTTTTCCCATCTTTAGAAATTTCCAAAGTATAAGTCCCTGGGCGGAGGTAAGTTTTCTTAGTATCAGTTTCTTTGAATTTGATAGATTTTGCTTTTTTATCTTTTTTCTTTTTGTTTAAAGATTTCTGATAAGCGCCCCTTTTTGAGTCATCAATTGTTAAATTATAATCTACATAATTGATTCCTTGATTGGTATCATGAGAAAAAGACTTTAAAATTTCACCATCTTCATTTTTTATAACAATGTTTGCACGTCCTTTCTTTTTTGTGAAAAAAGGAATACTCACTTCAGGTTCGAAAGCATCTCTCCAAGGACTTGATTTACTTCCCCAACGACTAGAATAACTTGTTTTTTCAACAGCAAAAACATGAAGTGATTTTGCTAATAGTTCCTCATCTAGCTTTTGAAGATGTTCTGCATTTGCTTTGTAAAAAGAACGGCCATGTGTAGCAACAACCATTTCATTGGCTTTCGGATGAACTACAATATCGTGAACCGAGACTGCAGGTAAATCTTTATTCATTAACATAAAACTTGTGCCTTGATTAAAAGAAACATATAATCCATGATCAGTCCCTACATAAATAATATTCTCTTGTTTTGGATCTTCTTTGATGACATTGACAGGTTCTTTTGGTAAATCTAAACCAAGTCGTTTCCAAGTTTTTCCATAATCTTTTGATTGATAAATATGTGATTCAAAATTATCCCAACGATAACCATTCATCGAAACATAAACTGTTGCTTCATCATACTTCGAGGCTTGAATCCGAGTGATCCAAAGATCTTTTGGAAGCCCTTGAATCTTCTCCCAAGTGTTTCCTCCATCCTTTGTCAAGTGGACTAGTCCATCATCACTTCCCGTGTAGATCAAACCAAATTTAAGCGGTGATTCATGTATGGCAGTTAGTGTTCCGTATGCCACATCACCTTTTTGGCCACCTTTAGTTAAGTCTTCCGAAATGGCTTTAAAATCATTTCCTTTATCCATACTTCGGAAAAGTTTGTTGGAACCCATGTATAAAATATCCTGATTATGGATGGATAAATGAATTGGACTCTGCCAGTTCCAACGAAGTGGTCGTTCTCCTAATTCATGTTTCGGAGTAATATATTTTCGCTTTCCTGATTTCTGATTGATACGGAAATAATTTCCATATTGATAGCCCGTGTACACCGTGTTATTATCTCTGAGGTCTATTGCTACTTGCATTCCATCTCCACCCATAATTGACTTGTAATGATATTCTCCTGAGTTGTGCCATCCTTTACTTTCTACATCATAACCCTTACTAGAACCTACCCAAACACCATTATCTTGCAACCCTCCATAAATATTATAAGGTTCAGCATTGTCTAGTGCGAGGTAATAAAATTGTCCTAGGGCAGGGGAGTTGCATTTAATCCATTCCTCTCCATCATCATAAGAAATATTGATTCCACCATCATTTCCTAAAATAATATGACCGTCCCGATTTGGATTTACCCAAAGGGCATGATGATCAACGTGAACATTGTCAGCTCCAATTAATTTAAAAGTTTTCCCTCCATCGTCTGATCTAATAATTCGAAATCCGATGAGATAAATTTTGTCAGGATCATTTGGAGAAACCCGAATATTTCCAAAATAATATCCATAAGAATTATAAACTTGATCGAGGAATCCTTCGTGCGTTTTTTCCCATTTTTTATTTCCTCCAGTTAATTTATAAACTTCTGCTCCAACTACGGGAGTATCAAATAACAATGTATTTGCATCTTCTAAATATTCCACCAAAGCGTTTGGTATGATCTTTCCGTTCTTAACCATTTTGGTAATTTTCTTGGCAGAGTATTTTTTTGGAAAACGGTTGCTAGATAAAAAATCTTTAACGTCGTCTTCTTTTAATTTTAAGAAATCATCTTTCGACATGTCTCTCAAATCATCTTTTGTGATTCCTTCATCTTCATCTTTTTCCTCTTCTGGACGACGATCATAATTATCAACTAGCGCATACAAAACACTATTTCCATCGCCTTCGTAAAGTGCTAAACCAATTCGTCCGCCTCCAAGTCCCTGTGGGAAATTGGTTTTTGCAGAAGAAATATTATTCCAAGTTTTTCCTCCATCAGTACTTAAATAAACTCCAGAACCATCTCCAGATTCCACAAAGTCCCAAGCCCTTCTTTGACGATGCCAAGTGGCTGCATAAATTGTATTTGGATTTTTTTCGCTTACGACTAAATCAATTCCTCCTGAATTTTCATCCACAAAAAGAGTATGTTCCCAACTGTTTCCACCATCAGAAGTTTTATAAATGCCTCGCTCTTTGTTAGGAGAGTAAAGGTGACCAAGAGCAGCTACCCAAGCAGTATTTTTATCAGTTGGATGCAAAACAATTCTGCCAACATGATGTGATTCTGGTAGGCCTTTGTGTTCCCAAGTTTTTCCATCATCTGAACTTTTATAAATACCTACACCAGAATAACTTGAACGCGAACTATTATTTTCACCTGTCCCCACCCAAATAATATTATTCTTCCAATCAACTGCAATATCCCCAATGGTCATCACCGCTTCATTATCAAAAATGGGAGAGAAAGTAGTACCATTGTTAGTTGTTTTCCAAAGTCCTCCTGAAGCGTAGGCCACGTAAAAGTGAGTAGGATCAGAAGGAGAAACATCTACGTCTACCACTCGACCACTAAATACAGTTGGCCCAACTGATTCAAAAGGAATATTGGCAATCATGGAATTTTCCATCAAGGCTTTCCTTTTTGCAAAATCAGCGATTCTGTCTTCGCCCGAAGTTGGAGGATAAGGGTTTTGAGAAAAAAGAAAATTGGAAATAAATATTAATGGAAGGAGTAGAAATATCTTTCTCATTGAACTTGGTTTTAATTGATAAAATTTAAACTTAATTAACTTCATTGTAAACATAAAAAAAGTCCGACAACTTTCGTCATCAGACCTTTAAATTTATCAACTAATCAAATTCTTTTTTAACGGTTAATGTTTATCGGTGAATGGGTAATACCCTATTGGTATTGACTTATTGGTGTTAACAGTTCACCTTTACTTACGCTCTGTCGTCAGATAACTTCTTGAATATGTCTCCACCTTCTACATCAAATTCAAGCGATTTTAAATCATCCATATTCAAATTACCTTCAAGACTCAGTAGAATAAAATCTCCATCTCCATGAATAATGACTAAAACATTGGTAATATTTTCACCTTCTTCTCTAATCATAAAGTTAACTCGAGTTCCTTCATCTCTCACCGTCATCAAATCTTCAAAATCATTTTTGCGAACATCACGCATTAGTTTTTTTACATCTGCTTTAGACACAATATCTTTTTCCTCAGCAAGCATGATTCGGAGCTTAGTAATTTTTTGTAAAATTTCGGTACCATCTTCTTCAGACACTTTGGAAGCCATACTTAGAATCCAACCATTAAGAGAAATGTCGGAAATTTTTTCATTCCCTACATATTTATCATAAAAGTTTTCAATTGATTCATGTTGACTTGAAGCAAAGAATGGGAAAGTAAGTATTGCGATGGCGATTAATATTTTTTTCATAATGGTAGTGATTGCCTGCCCCTGTCCCCTAAAGGGGAACGATCTAGAAATTTCTTTCTAGAATAAGAAAAGAATTACTTTTAGGGAAAGGTGGTTTTTAAATATTTTGATGGACTTAAAAAATTCGTTCCCCTTAAGGGGATAGGGGGTTAAGCCCTAATCGGTTTATCTTTTTTCTCGGTAGGTGGAGGAGTAGCTTTTTCTTCCTCTTCTTTTTTCTTTAGTTTTTCTCTGACTTTTTCTAATTCCATTAAATCATTGATGAGTCGGTTAAGATCTTTAGTTCTGATTTTGGTTTTCATACTCATCATAACAAAAGTGTCTTCTGAAGAAACTAGAATTAATAAATTTTTCAATTTATCCTTTTTGCCTCGACCCATGATGTGGAAAGTTTTTCCTTTTTCTCTGACAGAGATTAATTCATCATACTTACCTTTTTTTGCTCCAGCAACTAAATGATTATATTCTTCTTGGGTGATAGTGTTTTCATCTTCCTGCACTAAAAAACGCATGGTTTTAAACTTCTTAGCGAATTTTAAAAAGATCTTTGCTTCTTCCTCCTCCACCATTTCATTGGCAATTCCAGTACTAAACCAAATCAAAAAACCTGGAATGACAAAATTGCGCATCCCATCCTCCTTTTTATGAGTATGATAAAAATTCTTGATACTTCGGTTTTGTGATTGGGCTGAAATGGAAAATGAAAATAGAAATATGAAGAATAGTAGATTTTTCATGACAGGGTTTTTTAGTGATGGATTTTATTAGGTTTGAGATTTAAGTATTGAGTATTGGGAAAACCTCAATACTCAATACTTATTTCTCAAAATCTTAATTCGAACTTTTTTCTACATCTTCTTCGATAGATTTTCCAATTTTTTGAAGATGTTCCGCTCCACTCATTTCAATTTTATCAGCAAGTTGAGCTATCTTATTAAGATCAAGTTTACCAAGGAAGCTTACTAAAACAAATTCATCTTCGCTTCCTACTAAAAGGAATAATTCTTCAATGATATTATTTTTTTCTTTAATCCAGAAGTTGACATTATCACCTTTATCTCGAACAGTCAATAGAACTTCATAGCCATCATCACCTTTAATTAATTTTCGAGCTTGTTTATAATATTGCTTTGGATCAACATCAGTTACTAAAACTCGAAGTCCTTTGATGTCTTTGGCAACATCCATAATCACTTGAGCTTCTTCATCTTTTAATTCGTCGATGTCAACTTTGGCAATCATGTCAAACATTTTACCGCTAACATAAACTACTGTAAAATTATCATCATCTAAGTATTGGTCAAAGTATTTTGAGATGGCATCATTTTGGGCATTGACAGAGATTGCCAAAAAGAGCACTATTAGTGTTGAGAATAAATATTTCATATTTAATAATTTTTGAATCCCTTATTTGTTGGGACAGGTTTTTAAAGTTAAAAAAATGGTCTTGAACAAATTGCTAGCAAAAATGAATTTGTTTTGTCGGTCTGTATATTTTTAGGAGAGTTTGGAATTGAGTTTTGGGATTTCCCGCTACTCAATACTCATTGTCTCAAGTCTAATCTTCTATTTTAATGCTTTCTTGGTAACTGATTTCATTTCAGAAAATCCTTTAGTTGCTTTTTTAGATCCTTTTTTCATTTTTCCAGAAAGTAAGGCAAGAGCAGCTTTAGTTGCTTCTATCGCAGCTTGTTCATCTTCTACTTCATACTTTGCCCACACATCTTTTTCTTCAGGTTCTAAGTTTTGAAAAACGAAAACAGCTCCCATTAAAATAATACCAACTGCAGCAATTGCTCTAATTGAAGTCATCCAAGACAACTTTCTAACTTTCGCAGGAACAACTTTTTGCTCTTCTTCAATTTGTAGTAACAATCGTTTCTCAAAATCATCACTAACCATCACATCTTGTTCTTCTTTGAAAAATTGAAACAAAGATTGGTATTGCTCCAACTCAGGAGCGACGTTGCCATTGTTAAAATATTGTCGGAGTGTTTCTTCTTCTTGCAAAGAAGATTCGCCTTCCCAATATTTTTCCAGCAGGTTATTTATATTTTTATAATCCATAAGAATCGGAATTAATTAGTTGACTTTTAATAAATTTTCGTGCTCTAAAAAGATAAACCTTTACTTGGTTCATCGGTATTTGTAATTGTTCTTCGATCTCTTTATAGCTTAATCCTTCGATATCTCGCATATGCATTACTTCCCGTTGCTTAGTCGGAAGAGTATTCATCATGTTTTTGATTCGTTGCATGGTATCTTGAGTTTCAGCTACTTGGTGAGGATTATTATGGTTGGATGAAATGTCAAATCCTTCCGGAATAATCCCTAATTTATAATGTTTAGATCGAGTCTTGTCTATGGATAAATTTTTCGTCATTCGGATGCACCAAGCTTCAAGATTATTGTACTCATGCAATTTCTCTCGTTGTTTCCACAACTTTATCATCACCTCTTGGACGACATCTTCCGCCTCAGCGCCATTACCCACGATGCGATAAGCAAAGCGGTATAACTTGTTTTTGTAAGGAATAATTTCCGATGTAAATTGTTTTATATCCATAATACAACAAGAAGACGATGCGGCATTGGGTTTGTTACAGCCGTTTTTTATTTTTTTATAAAAATAATCAAAAAGAGTGGGGAAGTGTTGATTTTATTGAGTTTTAAAAGGAATAAAATTATGAAAAATCTATTTTGTCGTCCAAAATATCATTTAAATCATCTTCTGAAACTGGCGGATATTCAAATCTCATCGTTAAAATCCAAATGAACATTATCATAATAACTCCAAAAGATATTGCATCAAAATTGTGAAAATAATTGACAAAATCTTTCACCACTAATTTCACCAATTGATAAATGGTGATAGAAAATAGAATCGCTAAATAAGTGAATCCAGTTTTGAGGGTTCGTTCCTCCTCGAATTTTTTCAGAATTATATTGGTGATGAAAACCCACAAAAAGAAGAATGGTAACATTAAGGTAAACCCTACGAAAAACTGGACGACCATAACAATTAACACATCTACCCATTCGTAGGCAAAGAAACAGGCTAAAATTCCTCTAATGATTGTTGAAGCAAAAATTGAATAATTCCAAACATCTGCAGGAAAGTAAGTTGTCTTTTTCAATTTGTTCTTTTTTGAGGTTGAGTTTATTTTCGAGGAATGATAAAATTATCATCTAAGATGCCTTCGACACTTTCCTCAGCAACAATTTCCATTTTTATTTCATAATACCAAATCGAGAATGTCATACAAATGAAAAAAGGAATAGCCCAGAAATTTATGTGTTCAATAAAATTGAAAAAGATGAGGTCAATACACCAAAGAAGAAAAGAAAGAATAAATCCATAGGTATTTAGGAATAGTTTTTTTTCGAAATTGGTATTCCCTTTTTCGATTAACTCATTTCCAATTTTTGCAAAGAATATATAAAGTACAAATCCTAGAACATAGCCAATTACAAAATGAGAACTGGCATTTAAAATTCCAATTACAATGCTGTCAAGAATCTTTCCATCAGAAATAAAATATTCAATAGTTCTTAATATTAATATCAAAATTGAAGAAGTGTAAATTGAAAATCTCCAAACTATAGAAGGGAAGAAAGTAGTGTATTTCATTTTAGGTTCGTTATTTTTTGAAATGAAAATCATCATCTAAAACTTGATCGTTGTAAAAACTTTTTACTTGATCTACATTGAAAAGATAGATTCCAAAAATCATAGCAATAAAAAATGGGAAGGTTTGAAAGTCAATATACTTAAGCAATCTAAAAATGCTAATTATCACCCAAATACAAAAAGAAATATAACAAGTAAGAATTACAAGTTCCCGTTTTTGAAGTTTTGGATTTGGGATGTTTTCAATTATGGCACTTCCGTATTTTTTTAATAAAAAGAAGAAAGGAAGAAGTAAAATTGAACCAGTAAAAAAATGAATTATTGTTTCACTATATTTTTGAGGAGTTGGGTATTCGTTAAGATAAATAAAGATTGTTGAAACGATTAATGCAAATCCCCAAATTTTTAAAAAGAAAATGGTCGTTGGTTTCATGCTCTTTATTTTTTGAAATCTATATCATCATCTAAAATATCATCCATTGAAGTTGTTTTTGCAAATCCTTTTTCCCTTTCAAGTTTAAAAGTAAGCATAAAACAAAAAAGGCAAATGTAGAAAAAGGTGAAATTTGAGATTAAATTCCGATAGCTTTTCATATCCAAATAGATCCAATTGATTGCCAATAAGTTTATTGTGAAAATCGGAACAATCCAAATCAATAATTCAATTCGAAGCATTTGGTCAGAAATCGGTTTTTTAAATAGAAAGCTAGTGATAAATAAAAAGAACCAGTAGGTAGGGAGACTTGCAATTATAAAAACCAAGAGATTTTGAAATTCTAAAAAAAGAAAAGCCATTGGAAAAGAAAGGTCACTCAAAAAGTCTGGAATGGTATAAAAAAATTGGGTAGATATAAACAACATGGATAACCACCAAACCTTTCTAGTAAATTGTTTAGAGTTGTCTTCGTATCTCATATTCTAAAACAGTTTGCATAAATATAAAAAAGCCTTCCCGAAATATCGAAAAGGCTTTTCCATAATTTTTTATTTTTAAAACTATCCACCAGTTTCTTGGCGAAGTACTTTCATTTGAGATTCCCACAATTGTTTCTGGTCATCAACTTCGTCAGCATCACAGTAATCCGTGATTTCCAGAATAGTTTCACCAGTTACAGGAGACTTACTAATTCGGAATTCAAAGTATTCACCATCTTCGCCATCCTCCCATTCGAAGCGAATTCTTTCATCTTCGATGTCATCAATAATAATGGCAGTTTCACCTGCACCACTCCAAACAAATTCAAATTCGTCCCCATTGATATCCACTTCATCGCAAAACCAGCGTATTAAGCAAGAAGGAGTCGTCAAAAACTTATATAAAATAGTCGGTGATGCCCGAAAAATAAATTCTAATTCTAATGCTACTCTTTCCATGTTGAAGAGGTAATTTTTAAGAAGTAAAGAAACTAATATCAGTATCTAAGAATAGAGATAAAAAACGTAAAGAATTTAAATATTATCTATTCGTCAGGCGCAATAAATAATAAATAAATGATTTTTCCAAATAAAAATTAAATTTTCCAAGAAAGGATATTTAGTGATATCATTCAGTTGAAAATATTAAGGTTCACCAAAAAAGATATTTCTATTCTTTTATAAAAGAAATAAAATTTTATGTTCAATGTATAATAAAAAACAATAAAGTGTTGTTTTAAGGATTTAAGGTATGTACATTTGCCGCCAAATTGAGAGAAACGTTACGAATTTAAATGGGAATAGATTCAAATGGATACAAGGAAATTATCAACACCCCTTGACAATCAAGGGTTTTTGGCTTATTTTTGTTCGTGTAATTAAAACACAACCAAATTCCTCCAAATTTTAATAATGAAAGGTTACGAAATAAAGTTACAAACACATCTCACTTTCTGCACCGTCATTTTATCTTTAGAGAGAATATCTTTTGTTTTCCCATTTAACATACCTAACGAATTTTCCCAGAAAATCGACTTTTAATTAGCAAGCACCTTAGAAATTATTTTCTAGGGTTTAACTTTTGTAAACCAAACCATAAATTACTTGCATGAGACAACTAAAGATTACCAAGTCAATTACTAACAGAGAGAGTCAGTCATTAGAAAAATACCTCCAAGAAATTGGAAAAGTGGATTTATTGACTCCAGAAGAGGAAGTGGATTTAGCTCAGCGGATTAAGCAAGGCGATCAACAGGCTCTTGAAAAATTGACTAAAGCGAACCTCCGTTTCGTTGTTTCGGTTGCTAAGCAATATCAAAATCAAGGTCTTTCGTTATCAGATTTGATTAATGAAGGAAACTTAGGTTTGATTAAAGCAGCACAGCGTTTTGATGAAACGCGTGGTTTTAAATTCATTTCTTACGCCGTTTGGTGGATTAGACAATCTATTCTTCAGGCATTAGCAGAACAATCCCGTATAGTACGGCTTCCCCTCAACAAAGTAGGATCTTTAAATAAGATCAATAAGGCTTTCTCGGAGCTGGAACAAGAGTACGAACGCGAACCATCTGCAGATGAATTAGCAGAACTTTTAGAAATCCCAACAGATGAAGTCAGGACAACATTAGGTGTAGCTGCTCGACATGTGAGTATGGATGCTCCTTTTGTAGAAGGTGAAGATAACTCTTTACTTGATGTTTTAGAAAATGGTGGAACTCCAGGAACAGATGCAAATTTGGCATACAAAGAATCTCTTCGTAGAGAAATTGAGCGCTCATTAAGTACGCTTACTGACCGTCAACGTGATGTGATCAAATTGTATTTTGGAATTGGTGTAGAACATCCAATGTCTTTAGAAGATATTGGGGAAAGATTTGGATTGACTCGTGAAAGAGTACGACAAATTAAAGACAAAGCCATTAACAAATTAAGAAATACCTCAAGAAGTAAGTTGTTGAAAAACTATTTAGGCGCTTAACTTCTACTTCTTAAAAATATTATTGACGCAAATTGGAAAAGCATCTCAAATCTATTTGAGGTGCTTTTTTTTGGACTGAAAGTTTTGGTGTATTATGGACAAGGCGGAAAACCATTATAAAACCGCTCGATCAGCCTCATCCGTGTTCCATCAAATAACATAATAAACCCTTTTCTTTCATTTCTCGTAAAACAAAAAGTTAACCGTTTACCATTCATAGTAAACCATTAAAAAACCGTAGTTTTGTGGCAAATTTGACCATTTACTTTTTAATTAACCATTTAACTAAATATTTGACATGAGCGACAAAAACACCATGTTGCGAAGCAATGCTGATTCTTCCTTACGAGATTGGCACAAAAAAGAAAAAACCGCCTTAGAATTACTCCAAATCGTTGGAGATCTGCGGTTTGATCGATCAATCGAATTAATTTTATTTCGAAGAGACATTTACGATGCGCGACCAAGTGAAGTTTTAAACATTCACACTTTTGGTTCTAATTATTCGGATAAAGAAATTCCTGTCGATGTCACTTTTGCAATAGCTAAATCTATCGCTGCAAATGAAAAAATGCCAGCGGCAAGAATCGATATAGGGACATTAGCTTCTGAATGGTTAGAAGAAAAAGATTCCTTTGAAAGTATCGATGAGTTTATTGGAAATAAGCTACAAAGTTTTCTTAATTCAGAGAATGGATCTCTAAATGCAAAAGATATTGTGTTATATGGTTTTGGGCGAATTGGAAGATTAGTAACTCGTAGAATTGTAACTACAACAGGTCGAGGTGAACAATTGAGGTTAAAGGCAATTGTTTTGCGTCCAAAACTGAAAGACCAATTTGAAGAAACTAAAAAGAGAGCTTCTCTTTTGGAAATGGATAGTGTACATGGCATGTTTAAAGGTACTATTGAAATTTCAGAAGATGGTTCAGAAATGATCATTAATGGAAATCGAGTCCAAATGATTTATGCTGGAAGTCCTGAAGATATTGATTACACTCAATATGGAATTCATGACGGACTAGTCATAGACAATACTGGAGTTTTTAGAAATAAAGAACAGTTGAGTCGACATTTAAGACCAGGTATTTCACAGGTGATGTTGACTGCTCCAGGTGAAGATATTTCAAATATAGTTTATGGCGTTAATCATGAAGAATTAGATTTGGAAAATGAAAAAGTATTGAGTGCTGCTTCCTGTACAACCAATGCAATCGTTCCAATCATTAAAGTTGTTGATACAAAATTAGGAATCGAAAAAGGACATATTGAAACTGTCCATTCCTACACAAGTGATCAAAACTTATTAGATAATTTTCATAAAAAATCACGAAGAGGAAGAGGAGCAGCAACTAATATGGTTTTGACTTCTACGGGGGCAGCTAAGGCGGTTACTAAAGTTTTTCCTCACATGAAAGGGAAATTAACTGGAAATGCAGTTCGAGTTCCAACGCCAAATGTTTCGTTGGTAATTTTGAATTTGACGTTGAATACTCCAACAGATGTAAAGTCTGTCAATGCTATGCTTAAAGATGCTGCATTGAATGGAAATTTGGTGGAGCAAATTCAATATTCAACTTCAACGGAATTTGTTTCAAGTCATGCTGTTGGATTGTTTGCAACTTCTGTTTTTGATGCGCCATCGACGATTGTTTCTGAAGATGGAAAAACAATTACTTTGTATGCTTGGTATGACAATGAATTTGGCTATAGTTGCCAAGTTGTTCGATTAGCGAAACATGTAGCTAATGTAAGAAGAGCAGTATATTACTAGATATAAAAGTAAGTATTTAATAAAGGAAAAGAAAGCGGAGTTGGTGCATATCTAATTCCGCTTTTATTTTTCAAACTTAAATCAAGTATAATTACAGCAACAATGGATTTTATAGAAAAAACTAAATCATGGATTCAAAATTTTGTAATTGGCTTAAATATTTGCCCTTTTGCAGCCCTTCCTTTTCGAGAAGATCGAATTCGATATCGTTTGGAAGAATCAGGGAATGTTGAAAAATTAATTGAAACGTTGATGGAAGAGTTGGATTTTTTGCAAAAGAATAAAATCGAAGAAGTCGAGACTTCTATTTTAATTCATCCTAATGTTCTCAATGACTTTCTAGATTATAATGATTTTTTATCGGTGGCAGAAGCTGTTTTAGTTGAGTTGGATTTGGAAGGTGAAATTCAAATAGCTTCTTTCCATCCTGATTATCAATTTGCTGGAGAAGCTAAGCATGCTCCTTCTAATTATGTGACTCGATCCCCATTTCCAATGCTTCACTTGATCCGTGAAAGTAGTGTTACAAAAGCAACAGAAGTTCATCCGAATATCGAACAAGTTCCATATGATAACATTAATAAACTTAATAATTTAGGTGTGGAAAAAATTAAAGAAATGATCCAAACTAAATCTTAAAAACTCTGTTTAACTATTTCATATAAAATATATTCAACAATGAAAATTACTTTAGAAACCACAGATTCGCTCCAACATTATGTCGCTAAAAATGAAGCTGGACACACCGTTCAATTGAGTGGAGATGGAACAGCAACAGGTCCTATGCAAGCTGTGTTGATGGCAGTTGCAGGTTGCAGTACAATCGACATTGTTATGATTTTAGAAAAAATGCGTCAAGAGGTAAAAGATATCAAGGTCGAAGTCGAAGGAACTCGAAGAGATGAAATTCCTAGA